>QHUV01000321.1 GCA_003222065.1 Gemmatimonadota bacterium
GACTTCGCGCATTTTGGGACCTCGCGCATTTTGGGACTTTGCGCCCTTCGGGACTTCGCGCCCTTCGGGACTTCGCGCCCGTTGGCACTTTGCGCGCAAACGCTCACACATGCACGCGAATCATGATGCAGCATGTGGGGTGGCTGGCATTGTGCAGCCATGTCAACGCATCGGAATCTCGCCGTGGCTGATGCGGCGGAGCAGCTTGCTATTGCTGTCACTCGACTCTCGGACCGCACGCGGCGGTTCCTTCATAGACACCAGCTGCTCAAGGCCGCGCAGTCGGTGAGCGCCAACATTGCTGAGGGCTTCGGCCGCGCGACGGCCGCAGACCGCAACAGTCGCTTGGCAATCGCTCGGGGTGAAGCAGAAGAGACAATCAAGCATCTCCGTGCAAACTTCGCCTGCAAGCGGATCACGGCGGCCGATTACTGGCCCATTCACAATCTCGCGGTCACGATTGTGAAGATGCTAAATAGTCTATTGGCCTAACGTGTCGCCTGAGGACCGCCGGCCTCTCTCATCGCCGTATGGGACTTCGCGTCGTATGGGACTCCGCGCTCTATGGGACTTCGCGCTCTGTGGGACTTCGCGCTCTTTGGGACTTCGCGCTCTTTGGGACTTCGCGCTCTATGGACCTTGCGCCCTTCGAGGTTGATCTAAACCGTTTGCATCTGCCTCGTATACGCGAGCCAGGTATGGTACTGCGGAAGGCGGCCGTGCACCGCCCCGAAGTACGACTGCTGGATGCGAAGCGTGATCGGTCCCGGCTTGCCAGCTCCCACCGGACGGCCGTCCACCTCCGTGATCGGCGTAACCTCGATCGCCGTGCCGGTGAAGAACGCCTCATCGGCTCCGGCGATGTCATCGAGCGTGAGTGAGCGGACATCGACGGGGACGCCGAGGTCGGACGCGATCTGGAGGACGCTGTCGCGCGTGATGCCGAGGACGATGGACGCGTCGGCGTCGTTGGTGATGACGCGCCCATCCTTCACGAGAAAAAGGTTGGCGCCGGATCCTTCGGCAACTTCCCCCTTGTAGTTCAGCAAAAGCGCATCATCGAAGCCACGACGGTTCGCCTCCTGCACGGCGCGCACCGAGTTGGTGTAGTGGCCGCATGCTTTAACGAAGGGCGGTAGTGACGCGGCATCGATGCGGCGCACGCTCGAGACGGTGACGCGCACACCGCGCTCCGGCCCACCCTGGATGTACGGCCTGCCAGGGACGGCGATGATGGCGACGGAAACCGGGCACCCCTTGGGCCAGACGTTGAAGCTGTACGAGTCGAAGAACGCGAGTGGGCGGAGGTACGCGTTGTCGAGCGAGTTCGCTCGGATGACATCGAGGGACGCGGCGCAGAGCTGCTCGAAGGAGTAGGGCCATTCGATCTCGTAATACGACGCCGACGCGGCGAATCGACGCATGTGCGCATCGAGGCGGAAGATCGCCGGGCCATCGGCGGTGTCGTAGGAGCGCATCCCCTCGAAGACGCCTGTGCCATATTGCAGGGCGTGAGCGCTGACGTGGACGCGGGCGTCGTCCCATCGCGTGAGTTCACCGTTGAACCAAATGAGGTCGGACTTGGTAAAGGGGGGCATTTTTTTGGGCTCTGGCGGGGGGGAGTGCTGAAAGGCGAGAAGTCCCGAACTGCGCCAAGTGCTAAAAAGCGCGAAGTCCCGAACTGCGCGAAGTCCCAAAATGCGCGAAGTCCCGAACTGCGCAAAGTCCCAAAATGCGCGAAGTCCCAAAATGCGGCTGACGGCGGCCGATGCAACCTTCGTTCGCGCCGTTCGGAACTCAGCGCCGTTCAACGCCCTATGGGACTTCGCGCTCTATGGGACTTCGCGCCCTTCGGAACTTCGCGCTCTATGGGATTTCGCGCTCTTTGGGATTTCGCGCCCTTAAGGACTTCAACATGAGCCTGTGCACCTAACCCAGCTCTTCGACGTCTCGCTCCGCGGACGCCCGGACCGCGTGGGGCTGGAGTATCTCGACGACGCGGGCGCGGTCGTCGCCCTCACCTTCGGCGAGGTGGACGCCCGCGCGGACCGGATGGCCGCCGAGGTCGCGGCGCGCGGGCTTCGCCGCGGCGACCGGCTCTGCGTGCAGCTCCCGAACGGCGCGCCATTCCTCGACATATTTCTCGCCTGCGCGCGGCTCGGCGCGGTGCTCGTGCCGATCAACACGCTATACCGTGAGCGCGAGCTGCGGCACATCATCTCCGATGCCGAGCCGGTCGCCACCGTGGTCGTGCCTAACGCGGGCACGACATATCCCGCCGGCGCGACGCTGTGGCGCATCGATGAGCTGAGCGCCGGCGCTGCGTCGCGCCCAGCGTCCCGCTTCGACGTGTCCCTCGACGGCGACGATCCCGCACTAATCATCTACACGTCGGGAACCACCGGCGTCGCGAAGGGGGCGGTGCTCACGCACAACAATCTGGCGACGAACGGCATCACGCTCGCGACGGTGTGGCGCTTCACAGAGGCCGATCGCTACCTCGCGATGCTGCCGCTGTTCCACGTGCACGGCCTTGGGAACGGCGTGCACTGTTGGCTGCTCAGCGGCTGCCGCATGCGCCTGCTCGAGCGGTTCGACCAGCGCACCACGCCCGCGGCGATGGCCGCGTTCGCGCCGACGGTGGTGTTCGGCGTGCCGACGGTGTACGTGCGCCTGCTCGACCCGGCGGTGGTGCCCGACGCGCAGACCGCAACGATCGCGCGCGCCGCACGGCTCTTCGTCTCCGGGTCGGCGCCGCTGCCGACGCACGTGCTCGAGGCGTTCCGCGACCGCTACGGCCACACGATCCTCGAGCGCTACGGCATGAGCGAGGCACTCATGATCATGAGCAACCCGTACGAGGGCGAGCGGCGCGCCGGCTCGGTGGGTTTCCCACTCCCGGGCGTCTCCGCGCGCCTCGTCGGTGACGACGGCGCGGTGGTGGGCGATGAGGCGGTCGGCGAGGTGGAGATCCGCTCGCCGCACGTCTTCGCCGGCTACTGGCGCCGCCCCGAGGCGACGGTGGCCGCATTCCACGACGGCTGGTTGCGCACCGGTGACCTCGCGATCAGGTCGCCGGACGGCCACTATCAGCTCCGCGGGCGACGGGGCGACCTGATTATCAGCGGCGGCTTCAATATCTACCCGCGCGAGATCGAGGAGCTGCTGCTGGAGGATCCGCGCGTGCGGGAGGCG
>QHUV01000322.1 GCA_003222065.1 Gemmatimonadota bacterium
GAGGTAATCGACCGTATAGATGTGAATCGGATCCTGCACGTCCTCGACATATCCGTTGGCCTGATCGCCGTTGTACCAACTTTGGCTGTTCTTCGGGAAGAACGTGACGCCGTGCGTCGACGAAATGTCTCCGCCGATCGTGAGCCGATTGGTAAACCACGCGAGCGGGGTGTAGCGGATCTGCGCCGTCGGTGTGAAGCGAACGGTCGTCAGCTCATTTTGTATCGCCTCCAGGCCAGCGACCGGCGTACTGAGCCCGCCACTACGCGTCCCGTTTGGCCCAACGGTGACGCCGAAGATATCCGACAGCGCATACTGTTGGGTGAGATAGCCGTAGTTGGCGTCGTCACCCTGCGGCAGCCGGTAGTCGTTGCGGCTGACGCCAATCGACGCGTCGACGCCTAACGCGGGCGTCGTCACCCAATTGATGTGCGCGCGGCCGGTGCGGCGCAGATAGTAGTTGCTCGGCGCGGTGCCGTACTCGTTGCTGGCGTCAGCGGACACAAAGTAGCCAAAGCTCTCGCCTCCACCCTGGCCGCTGTAGTCGAGCAAGCCGAGGTTTCCGTTGCGAAAAACACCTTCGCGCTGGAGTGGATTGTCCGATATTGGCGTTCCCGCGGTCTTGCCCTGGCAGAGCGCGGCGCCGCCAGGGCCAACGTCTGCCGCGCTGCAAGTCCCGTAAATCGGCAACGGTGTGAAGTTCGGCTGAATCTGATTCCATTCCGTCGTGATGTTCTGGCGGAAGCTGCGTCCACCAAGCCGTCCCTTCTTGGTGATGATCTGAATGACGCCGGCCGACGCGTCGGCACCGTAGAGCGTCGCCGCCGCAGGTCCTTTCACGACTTCGATGCTCTCGATGTCGTCGGGACTGAGGTCGTTGAGCGCGGAGACCGCCTGGCCGCCGAGTCGCTCGAGTCCGTGAGCGCTGCCGCCGATGGCGACATCGTTGCGCTGGCCGCTGAACGTGCGAATGCCATCGATGAAGACGAGCGGCGCATTCGAGAGGGAGATGGATGCCGCGCCGCGAATGTTGATGCGTGATGCGGTGCCGGTCGTCCCGGCGCCGGCGGTCACGTTCACACCGGCGATGCGCCCTTCCAGGACCTGCGTGACGTTAGAGACCGGCGCGACGGTGGTTACTTCGGCCGCATTGATCGTCGACACGACGGCGCCTTGCGCGGCGCGTGTCTGATTGCCGGCGGTGCCGGTGACGACGACCTCCTGGAGATTGACGGCCGACGTCTGCAGCGCGAAATCGACGGTCGTCGTTTGCCCGTCTGTCGTCGTCACGGTCCGCGTCCCGGCGCCGAATCCGATGCGCCGCGCCGTGACGACGTGCGACCCGTTCGGCACACGCGCGATCCGGTACGTCCCGTCGGGTCCGGTGATGGCGCCGAGCTGCGTGCCCTGGACGGCGATGGTCACCGACTCGAGCGGGCCGCCGGATGGCGCATCGGTCACCTTCCCGGCGATCGTGCCGTTGCCCGTTTGCTGGGCGCCGAGTGCCGGTCCGAGCAAACTGCTTCCCGCGAATAGCACTGCCGCGAAGATCGCGCGACGTCTCATCCTGCCCTCCCCATGGTAATGATCGGCCTCGATTGGTACGGACAAATTAGAGTCGGCACGGACGTCTCGTAAGAGGCGAGGAGAACGGCTTCACCATCTCGCCGCCCAATGGGAGTTGCCGGAGGGCGGGCGGTCCAGCGCACTGGTGAGCGGGCACGAGCGCGCCCAAGTTAGCATTTGTCCGGACTAATGTACACATTGCACCGGGAATTCCCGCCCGCACCGCCAACGGCCAACCAGGAGCACGTGGTGTCCAGAACCGTCGTCCACCTCGCGCCGGCCCGCTTGTGCCGTATTGCCGCCGCCTTAGCCGTGAGCATCGCGCCGGTCTGCGTTGCCGCCGCACAATCGACTTCGCTCCACGAGGACTCGACCCGCGCGGCCGCCGGTGCCCCGACGCCCGATTCGCTCGCCCGGCTCGTTCTGGCTCGGTTCACCACCGGCACCGCCGACGCATTCGATAGTGTGTACACGGATCCTCTGGGCCGACGGGTCATGCACGCCGCGGTCGAACGAAAGAGCGTGCGCGACGGCGGCCCCGCTCGCGTGCTGGCGGTCTCCGGTGACCACGCCGTCCTCTTGCTCACGCCAACCATTCGCGCCGCCAGCGGTCGTGGTATCTCGACCGGTGGAGAGGAGATGAATCAGGTGCGGCGGCTGGCTGGGCTTTATGAAGCGCTCAACTCCGGCGGTATGTGGCGACTCGGCCGCCAGCTGGCCTTCGACAGCGCGAACTTCATTCGCGCGCAACACATTTACGTCGCGCTCGATCCCGGGCATGAGACGCGGATCGTCGACACGCTCGATGTGGTGGTCGGCACATCCTACGGTCTCGCGGTACGGCTGAACAATCAGGCGCGTCTCGATGAGGTGAGACTCGACGGCCGCGAGGTCGAGCATCAACTCGCCGGCGGAGTCCTTTGGATCGCGGCGCCGGCGCGGAAGCACGCTCGGCTCGCACTCAGATATACGATTGCCGATGAGGAGCGCGCGGCGTCCGACAGCGCCAAAGGCGGCCCGCGCGCACCATCCTTCGGCATGATCGAGAACAGTGATGGGTGGTTGCCGTTTTTCAACTATGACAGCGGGAACGATTTTGCGTCTCTTACGGTGACGGCCACGATCCCAGCGGTCTACCTGCTCACGACGAGTGTCCCGCAAACGGAGCATGTCGTCGGCGATCTGCGCACGGTCCACGGCGAGAGCGTCCATCCGCAGTTCATTCTCAGTCTCATATACGACACGGACTGGCGCTCGGCGACAACGCGTATCGGCGATCTACGCTTCGAGACACTGCTCACGCCGGGCTTCCGCTTCTCGCATGACTCGCTCGCCGCACTCGTCGCGCGAGAGTACCGTTTGCTCACACCACGCTTCGGCGAGCCGCAGGCGCCATCCCGGTATCTCCTC
>QHUV01000323.1 GCA_003222065.1 Gemmatimonadota bacterium
ACGCACCAGGTAAGCGGCTATGAGTTGTACGCGGTGGACTTCGGCTCCTCCGCGGACAAGGTGTTCGCCTCTCTCGCAAGGCACCCGTACGTCGCTGGAGAGTTCGTGTGGTCCGGCTTCGATTACGTCGGGGAGCCGACTCCCTACTACACGTCGCGCAGCTCGTATTCTGGAATCGTCGACCTGGCCGGGTTCAAGAAAGACCGCTTCTACCTGTATCAGGCGCACTGGCGTCCTGGCTTCCCGATGGCGCATATCCTCCCGCACTGGACGTGGGCCGAACGCGTGGGCCAAATCACGCCGGTGCACATCTTCACGTCTGGCGACGAGGCGGAGTTGTTCCTCAACGGCAAGTCGCTGGGCCGCAAGAAAAAGGGGCTGTTCGAGTACCGGCTCCGGTGGGACTCGGTCCGCTACGAGCCAGGCAAGCTGGAGGCGGTGGCCTACCGGAACGGCGGCCGGTGGGCCACCGATGTGGTGAAGACGGCGGGGCCGCCGCAGCAGCTCGAGGCGCGGCCGGACCGCGCCGTGATCCGCGCCGATGGCCGCGACCTCGCATTCGTCACCGTGCGTGTCGCCGACGCGAGCGGCGTGACGGCGCCGCGGGCGGACAACGTGATCCGATTTGCCGTCGAGGGGCCGGGTGAGATCGTGGCCACCGATAACGGAGACCCGACGAGCTTCGTGCCGTTTTCCTCACATGAACGACGAGCGTTCAACGGGCTGTGTCTCGTGATCGTACGAGCGAAACGGGGACAGGCGGGGCCGATCGTACTCACCGCGTCGAGCGACGGTCTCCGGATGGGACGACCCTCATCACCGTCATCTCCGGGGGAGCATGAGCCGAGGGAACCGGCGCTATGACGGATTCGCCGGTACGGCGACGAGCGTCGTGACGAGGATGACACCCTGCCCATGGCCGACGCCCCAGCGCGCGGACGCCGTTAGGCCGTCGAAGTGTCGGATCGAAGTGATCGTCTGAACGGCGATGTTCTTCAGAGCGTCCACGCCGCCGACGCGGTTCGCGTTGACGTAGACCACGACTTCCGTCGGCGTTGCAAAACTGTCGGTTCCTTTCGCCCGCAACCAGTTCGAGTGAAGCGACTCGACGGCCTCGTATGCCGTGGTGAAGTGGTTCTGCTCGATCTGCTCATGCGTGATCAGCTCGCGGTCGACACGTCCGCCTGCCGCGCTGCGCCCGGCCGTGGTGCAGGCGAAGCTACTGACGAGCGCGAAGAAAACCGCGACCTTTGAGTACGCGAGGCGCATTGGGAGGGGGCCAGGGCTGGAAGTGTTAGGCGGCCTTGCGCTCAATCATAATGATGACCTTACCACCGGCGGGACAGAGGTTGGCGTCTTGACAGCCCGAATGGTCATCATAAAATCGTATCACCGTGTCATCTTATCAATTTTCATGATCGTTTCATCGGCGCGGTTGGCGCTGGTTTTCACCCTGACGAGCACCGCCGGGTGCGCGGGCGTTGCCACGCGCGCCAAGCCCGAGACCACGACGCTCCGGCATGCGTTCGCGCCCTCGTTCCTCGTCGGCGCGGCAATCAACGGCCGTCAGATCGACGGTAGCGACAGCATTGCCGATGCGATCATCGCGCGCCAATTCAACAGCATCTCGCCCGAGAACGTGCTGAAGTGGGCTGTCGTCGAGCCTCAGCCGGGACAATTCAACTTCGGTTCTGCCGACCGCTACGTCGCCCTTGGCGAGCGATACAAGGCGGTGATCATCGGGCACACGCTCGTCTGGCACAATCAAACGCCGGCATGGGTCTTCGAGAATGCCACGGGTGCCCCTGTATCGCGCGATTCGCTCATTGCGCACATGCGCTCGCACATCCGCGCCGTGGTCGGGCGCTATAAAGGAAGAATTCACGGTTGGGACGTCGTCAATGAAGCCGTGAACGAAGATGGCTCGCTGCGCCAATCACCGTGGTTGCGAATCATCGGCCCGGAGTACATCGCGCTGGCATTTCGCTTCGCGCACGAAGCGGATCCAGCGGCCGAACTGCACTACAACGACTTCGCTGTCGAAGGGTCGGCGAAGCGAGCCGGGATCGTGCGTCTCGTTAGGTCCCTCCGCGCGGACGGTGTACCGATCACCGCCATCGGCATGCAGGAGCATCAAAAGCTGGACTGGCCGACGATCGGCGCGATCGATTCCGCGATCGTCGATCTCGCGGCCACAGGCATGAAGCTCATGGTCACGGAGCTCGACGTCGACGTGCTGCCGAGCAATCGCGGACAACGCACGGAGGCAATCGAGCAGCAGCTGATGCGCACAGGAGCGCCAGATCCATATCATGACGGCCTTCCGGATTCAGTGCAGCAGGCGTTGGCTCGACGCTACGGCGAGATCGTGCGTGTGTATCTCGCGCATCGTGACGTGATCACCCGAATGACGTTCTGGGGCGTCGACGACGGTGACTCCTGGTTGAACAATTTTCCCGTTCGCGGGCGGATGAACTATCCGCTGTTATTCGACCGGCGAGGTCTGCCGAAGGCCGCGTTCGATACGGTGCTCGCGGCGGCGCTCGCGAGCCGGAGCACCAGCGGTCGTTTTAATTCCGCCTCCGCGCCGCGGTGGTTCCGGGTTGGCATTGGCAGAATCGAACGGCCACAGGATGACCACGATGCACGGGGCGAAGCCGAATTCGTCAACGCCATCCAGCGATGGGTTCGTGACAGCACGCGGCTCGGCATTCCTGTGTTGTTCAACGAGGAAGCGCTGCATGGTCTCGAAGCGGCCGGGGCGACGAGCTTTCCGCAGGCCATTGCGCTGGCGAGTACCTGGAACACCGACTTGGTGCAACGTGTCTTCACGGCCGCGGCCGCCGAAGCGCGCGCTCGCGGTGTAGGTCAGGTGCTCGCACCGGTCGTCGATATCGCACGGGAGCCGCGGTGGGGACGCTACGAGGAGACGTACGGCGAGGATCCCTATCTCACGGCGCGTATGGGAGTGGCGGCGGTACGCGGATTTCAGGGCACTGATTCTTTGATCGGTCCACAGCACGTCTTCGCCACGCTCAAACACATGACTGGACATTCCCAGCCCGAGTCGGGGACGAATGTCGGTCCCGCGTCGGTTGGCGAGCGGACGCTGCGTGACATGTTCCTCTATCCATTCGAGGTTGCAATCAAGGAAGGAGGAGCGCGCAGCGTGATGCCGTCGTACAACGAGATCGACGGCATCCCCTCACACGCGAATCGCTGGATGCTGCGCGACGTCCTGCGCGGCGAGTGGGGATTCGACGGCACGATAGTGTCCGATTGGTTTGCGATTCAGCAGTTACTCGATCGACATCATGTCGTCGTCGACCCCAAAGAGGCGGCGCGGCGCGCGCTCGACGCCGGCGTGGACATCGAGCTGCCAGATCCCGGCCCGTATGCCACTCTCGTTGATCAGGTTCAGCGGCGTGCCGTGTCGATTGCAGCAATTGACGCCGCAGTGCGTCGGCTGTTGCGCGCGAAATTCATGCTCGGTCTATTCGAGCATCCATTCGTCGACGTCGCGGCTGCCGAGCGCATCTCAGGCGCCGAGAGCACCCGACCGCTGGCACTCGAGGCGGCGCGCCAGGCGATCGTGTTGCTCAAGAATGACGGGAATCTGTTGCCACTGCGCGCCGGCGCGTACTCGCGTATCGCTGTCATCGGACCGCATGCCGCCGAGGTGCTGCTTGGAGGATATTCCGGAACCCCCCCACACGTCGTCAGCATTCCCGACGGGATCAAAGCGAAGCTTCAGGGCGCGGGCACGGTGCAGTACGCAGAAGGCGTCCGCATCACCGAGGACTCGGTGTTCACGCGAGAGCCGCAGCCGCACAGCGGAGGCACGCTCTCCCAGTTCCGGAGCGGCGCCGATCGTGTCGTGCCTGCGGATTCGGCGTCGAACGCGCGTCGCATCAGCGAGGCGGTGGCACTCGCTCGCCAGAGTGATCTCGTGATTCTCGTGCTCGGCGACAATGAGCAAACCGCTCGCGAGGCCTACGCCGAGGAACATCTGGGCGATCGCTCGTCGCTCGGACTGCCTGGAATGCAGGAGGCGCTGGCGCTGCAAATCGCCGCCACGGGGAAGCCGGTCGTGCTGCTCTTGATCAACGGCCGCCCGGCCTCGATTCCGAACCTCGTGGCCAAGATTCCCGCAATACTCGAGGGCTGGTATCTCGGCCAGGAAACTGGAACCGCCGTGGCGGATGTTTTGTTCGGCGATGTGAATCCTGGCGGGAAGATGCCCGTAACCGTTGCGCGCGATGTCGGACAGCTTCCGGTCTTTTACAACTACAAGCCGACGGCGCGCCGCGGTTACGTGCTCGATACGATTGCCCCGCTCTTTCCCTTTGGATTCGGGCTCTCCTACACAACCTTCGTCTATTCAAATCTCCGCCTAACGACGACGCACATCCAGCCAACCGGAACGGCGTCGGTGACGGTCGACGTACGAAATACCGGCGCGCGAAAGGGTGATGAGGTGGTGCAGCTGTACATTCGCGACGAAGTCAGTGCGGCCGCCCGTCCGGTCAAGGAGCTCCGCGGCTTTCAGCGGATCACGCTGGATCCTGGCGAGACGCGCAGGGTGCGCTTCGATATCTCTCCCGATCAGCTTTCATATCATGGGCTCGACATGAAACGCGTCGTGGAACCCGGAGAATTTCAACTCATGGTTGGCGGCAGTTCGGTCGATGTCCAATCGATCGCGTTGACCGTCGATCCCGTTACGGTGGTGCCGCGCCGGCGGTAGTAGGTTGCTGTTTGCCTTGCCGTGAGGCGAACCATTCCGAGGTCATCTGATGAAGCCAGTCGTTCGTGAAAGTCTGGTCGACCGTTTGGCAGGCGAAATTCGCTCCTCGATCAATGGGGGCGATTACGCGCTCGGGCAACGCCTGCCGACGATCATGGAAATGGCACGTCGTTTTCGCGTCGGTCATCCAACCGTGCGCGAAGCGCTGAAGAAGCTCGAAGCGGTTGGCGTCGTCGAGATCCGACACGGATCGGGCGTCTATGTCAGCCGCACGCGAGATGTCCTCATGGTCGCGAGCGACTACGGCGGAAAGGTGACGAAGAAGCTGCTCCTCGATCTCATTCAAGCCCGGACGCCGATCGAGATGCAATCGGTGGCGCTGGCGACGAAGAATGCGACCGCCGACGACTTCGGGGAAATGCGGCGGCTGCTGACGACCGCTGGTGAGAACCTCGATAACGACGCAGTTTTGAACTCGGTAAACATGGCGTTCCACCGCCAGATCGCGGCGGCGTCGGGCAATACGGTCATCGCGCAAGTCCTCGATGTGATGCAGAGTCTATTCACGGATGAGCAGCGGCTCATTCTTGGCATCTTCGGCTCACGGAAGCGAGATCATGATGAGCACCTGTCAATCTTCGCCGCCCTGGAACAGCGGCGAGAAAAGCTCGCTACGCTGCGTATGCGCCAGCATCTCGAAGGCGTCGCGGCCGCGATTCAGCGATGGGATCCGCAACACCATCCGGTGCCGTAGATGCTGGTGCAGCTGGCCGCTGCTGGCCGTCGTCGCAACGCTGACACTTGGCGTACCCGTCCGCGCACAGCAGCGACCACTCTACCTCGATGAATCACTGACCTTGCGATGTTCCAGATGGCGACGGTCATCTCCGATGAGGCGCGGGCCAAGCACCACGAGTATCTCCGCCGCGATAGTCACCAGCGTTATCAAGGGCTGACGTTCTGGTCGCCAAACATCAATCTCTTTCGCGATCCCCGCTGGGGCCGCGGCCAGGAGACCTACGGCGAGGATCCATTCCTCACCGGCAGCCTCGCCGTGCAATTCATCCACGGGCTGCAGGGCGACGACCCGAAGTACTTCAAGACGATCTCCACGGTGAAGCACTTCGCGGTGCACAGTGGCCCCGAGCCCGAACGACATACCTTCGACGCCGTCGTGAGCGAGCGCGACCTGCGCGAGTCATACTTGCCACACTTCGAGGCGGGCATCCGCGCGGGAGGCGCCTACTCGCTGATGTGCGCCTACAACGCGGTCGACGGCGCGCCGGCGTGCGCGAATGGCAAGTTGCTCGAGGACATTCTGCGCGGCGAGTGGAAGTTTCCCGGATACGTCGTGTCCGATTGTGGCGCCATCGACGACATCTATCTGCGGCACAAGACGGTAGCAACCGCTGCCGAGGCAGCGGCGTTAGGCGTCCGCACGGGGACCGACCTCGACTGCGGCCGTGTGTATCCGAGTCTCGTGAAGGCAGTTCAGCAAGGACTCATCACCGAACAGCAGATCGACACGTCGGTACGGCGTCTCTTCCTGGCGCGATTC
>QHUV01000324.1 GCA_003222065.1 Gemmatimonadota bacterium
CGACAGGGCGTCGGGATTCGATCGGGCGAGCTTGCGCGCGAAGGTCTCGAGCCCGCTGTCGAGCGCGTTCACGCTGTCGTACACGCGCGAGAAGAGTCCGAATTCCTCGGCCCATCGCGCCGTGCGCCAGTCGGCGTCGATGGCCATCGCGCTCAGGCCGCCGAGCCCGATTTTCCGCTGAATCACGGGCCCGACGACGAAAGGACCAATACCGATGGCGAGCTCGCTCAGTCGAATCGAAGACGACTCGACAGCCATCACGTAGTCGGACGCCGCCACCAGACCAACGCCGCCCCCGACCGTTTTGCCGTGGACGCGCGCGATGATGATCTTCGGGCAGCGCGTCATCGCGAGAATGACGCGGGCGAAGCCCATGAAAAACTCCTTGCCACTTCTCGCGTCGCGGATGCTTTTCAGCTCGTCGAACGACGCGCCGGCGCAGAATGGGCCCGTCTCGCCACTTCGTAGGACGATGACACGGGCCTCGGTTACTGTCCCAAGGCGACGGATCTCCTCGGCCAGCCGCGCGAGCAACGCGGCGGGGAGCGAGTTCCCTTTGGGGTGCGCGAACCGGACCGTCGCAATTCCGGCCACGATGTCGACATGCACCTCTCCCGAGGCCGCGGCATCGCGGGCGCTTCGGTCAGCAAGCGAATCCGTCATTAGTCCGTGGCGTCTTAGCCTCTCTGCAGCGTCCGCGTGCGTCGCCTATAATTATCATAACTATGACTCCTACCCAGTCTCAGCCAGTTGAAGATCCCGAGCGCGTTGCGGCGTTCGAGGCGCGGGTGGCCGCCGGCGAGTCCATCGAGCCGAAAGACTGGATGCCGGAGCGCTACCGGCGCCAACTGGTGCGCATGATGTCGCAACATGCGCACTCCGAGATCGTCGGCATGTTGCCGGAAGGGAATTGGATTACGCGCGCGCCGTCGTTGCGGCGCAAGATGTCGTTGCTGGCGAAGGTTCAAGACGAAGCGGGCCACGGTCTCTACATCTATTGCGGCACGGAGACCCTCGGCGTCGACCGGCAGGAGCTCATTGAGCAACTGCTCAACGGCACGGCGAAGTACTCGAGCATCTTCAACTACCCCACGCTCACCTGGGCGGACATCGGTGCCATCGGCTGGCTCGTCGACGGCGCGGCGATCGTCAATCAGACCATGCTCGCCAAGGCGTCCTACGGCCCGTACGCGCGGGCAATGGTCCGGATCTGCAAAGAAGAGAACTTCCACAAACGCCAAGGCTACGAGATCATGGCGATTCTCGCTGCCGGTACGCCGGCGCAGCACCGGATGGCGCAGGACGCGCTGGATCGGTGGTGGTGGCCGTCGCTCATGATGTTCGGTCCCCACGACAGCGAGTCGTCCAACAGCGACGAGTTGATGCGCTGGGGAGTCAAGCGAAAAAGCAACGACGAGTTACGCCAGCGTTTCATCAATCTCACCGTTGCACAGGCGAAAGCG
Source organism: Gemmatimonadota bacterium (assembly GCA_003222065.1). Lineage (GTDB taxonomy): Bacteria > Gemmatimonadota > Gemmatimonadetes > Gemmatimonadales > Gemmatimonadaceae > AG2. The sequence goes on from QHUV01000324.1 coordinate 1,464, forward strand.
ATCGGCCTGGTGATTCCGGACCCGCAGCTTGCGTACGACGAGTCGACGGAGAACTGGAAGATCGGACCCATCGACTGGGACGAATTTTGGCGTGTCGTGCGCGGCAACGGCCCGTGCAACCGTGAACGCCTCGCCGCGCGCCGGGCCGCACACGCTGAGGGCGAATGGGTGCGCCTTGCCGCCGCCGCCTATGCGGCGAAGCAGGCGCGAACGGTGTCCGCCTTCGAGGCGGCCTAACGGGCGCGCGCTGTTCTCATGAGCACAAGCGACAGAGCGGCACGAACGTCCGGCGCCGAGAGCGACGGTGCGCCGCGCGACAACCAGTGGCCCCTCTGGGAGGTGTTCGTTCAGCCTCCGGGTGGCGAGCCGCACGAGCATGCTGGGAGCGTCCATGCCGTGGACGCGGAATCGGCGCTACAAAATGCGCGCGACGTCTATGCGCGGCGCGGCGAAGCAGTGAGCATCTGGGTCGTTCAGTCGGCAGGCATCACGGCCTCGACGCCCGACGACATGGGGCCGTTCTTCGATCCCGGAAACGACAAGCCGTACCGGCATCCTCAGTTCTACAAGGTGCCGCGCGGGGTCAAAGTGTGAGACGCCGATGAGCGTTCGCACAAGCGGTCAAATCGAGAAGGGATCGCGCCAGTTTGAGTATCTGGTGCGCCTCGGCGACGACCGGCTCGTCCTCGGCCATCGTCTGTCGGAGTGGTGCGGGCACGCGCCGATCCTCGAGGAGGACATCGCGTTGGCCAACATCGCGCTGGACCTCATCGGCCAGGCGACGCTCCTGTTGGGTCACGCCGGGAAGCTGGAGGGTGAGGGACGTGACGCCGATACACTCGCGTATCTGCGCGACGCGATCGAGTTCCGGAATGTGTTGTTGGTCGAGCTGCCGAAGGGCGACTTTGCCGTCACGATCGTTAGGCAACTCTTCTTCGGCGTCTTCGGCCTTCTTCAATCCGAGGCATTGCAGCGGAGCAACGATCGCGACCTCGCCGGCATCGCCGCAAAAGCAGCGAAGGAGGTCCGCTATCATGTGCGCCATAGCGCTGATTGGGTGCTGAAGCTCGGCGGTGGTACCGACGAGAGTCGCGAGCGCACCCAGCGCGCCGTCGACGATCTTTGGCGCTACACCGGCGAGCTGTTTCTGGCCGACGACGTCGATCGCGCCGCGGCCGCGGCCGGTGTCGGCGTCGATCCGTCGACCCTCGAGACTACGTGGCACTCCCACGTCGAAGATGTCCTGGCGCGGGCGGGCCTAACGATTCCCGAGACGCTCTACATGCAACGCGGCGGCCGCGAGGGGCGGCATACGGAGCATCTGGGGCACATGCTCGCCGAGATGCAGATTGTCGCCCGCTCGCATCCCGGAGCGTCGTGGTGAGCGGCGACGTCGTGACACGGGACGACGTATTCGCGGCCCTCGACGAAGTGAAGGATCCGGAGGTCCCGGTATTGAGCGTCGTCGAGCTTGGCATCGTGCGCGACGT
>QHUV01000034.1 GCA_003222065.1 Gemmatimonadota bacterium
CTCGACAAGCTCCTTCACGACGGAGGCCGGACGTTCGACGACCTCGCCGGCAGCGATCTGGTCGGCGACGGCATTCGGCAGAATGGCGATGACTGAGGTCATCGAATGTGCGGACCGTTAGTCGACAGGTGCCCCTCGCTCGAGAGACGCGAGAGTAGATGACTCGATCCAGCCTTCGCGTTCGTCGTCGAGCGACACGAGCGTCCACGCGCCTTGCCGGCGAAGCGTGCGCGCGACCTCGCCGATGACCGCGGTGCCTTTCGTCTCGCCCACGAGAGCCGGATCGCTGCTCAACCGTGACGTGGATCGTATTACGATCAAGTTGCGCGCGGCCAGCCGCTGATCGACGTCCAAGCCAGCGAGAACGAGCAGCACGCCGCCGATCGCGACAGCGTATGCCGAGCGCCTAACGCCAACGCGTCCCGCGAGAGACCGCCGGAGCACAAGTAGCGCGGCGATCATCCAGGCCGCGACCCACAGCGCCGCGCCAAGCCACAGGACCACCGTGGACGACACTGGCGGCACGAAGCCGATCGATGCGAAACCGGTGGCTTGAGCAAGTTGTAATCGCTCACGGACGTCGGGAGCAGTAGGCTCCAGCCGCAGCGCGCGCTGCCATCCTAAAACGGCGATCGCCGTGTCGCTGGTCGACCACGCGGCCGTTCCGAGGTTCGCCCACGCATCGGGCGCCCACGGCGCTTGGCGCGCCGCGCTGGCAAACGCGGTGCGGGCGCTGATGAACTGACGCGAAGCGTACGCGCGAACGCCTTGGTCGAAGTCCCGCTGGGCGGCGTCGAGAGAGATCGCTCGCAGGGTCCCGGACGCTGCTGGAAGCGCGACTGCCAAGACAAGGGCGAGCGTTCGGGGCAGGCGAAGCTCGTGCCGCGACAGCGCTTCGACATCAACTACGCGAGCGACGGCGATCGCGTGCTCGACGGCCCCCCCCTCGAGGGCCGTCGTGGGACTGAATGCCGCCGCGTCGAGCGCGCGCAAGAGCCCTTCTGCGTCGACCGCGACATTCTCAGACACACCGGCCCGGCGCAGCGCGCGCGCGAGCGTGCCCGGGGTTGTGAACCATTCTGGGCTCACGCCCAACCGTTCGCCGAGGGCGCGCACGAAGACGCGTCGGACCTCGCACGCATCGTACGCTTCCGCGCGCGCACGCGCTAGCGCGCGGAGCTTTGCCATGGCACTTGGGGCGACGACGCGTCGCGGCGCTCGACGAATGCTTCCGGCCATGGCCGGCAGTGGAGCGAGCGCGAGCAAAAGCCAGAAGTACGCTCGCTCGTAAGGCGGTCGCTCGATGGCGCCCCGATACCGGGACCGAATGGCAAACGTCGGTTCGGAGCGCAGCGTATCAGCAACGGCGAGGAAGCCGGGGGCGATGGTCACATGCGCCGCCACAGCGGACGTGACTGCATAACGACGCGTATCAGGATTGAAGTACCCATACCGAATGGGCGGCACGTCCAGCTCGCCAGCTATCTTCGGTGTCAGAACCCAATCGAATTCCTTGGCGCCGCGAATTTTCCTCGCCGCCGAATCGACCTGGACGCGCTCGTCGGCGCGCACCAGGTTCGCCCAGGGAATCTCCAGCTTCGGCGGCGGAAAGAGCTTGACGTTGCCGGCGCCGGAGAGCCTAACGGTTAGGAGCATCGGATCGCCGACGCGCCCGCGGCGAGTATCGAGCCGCGACGCGATCGCAAGGTCGCCGACGGCGCCGACGTATTCGGCCGGCCGGCCAGCACTCGGTGGGTCGACGGCCACGAGAATCGTACTGTCCGTCACCAACTCGTGAGACTCTTCGCGACTGAAAAAGCTGGACGAAAGGGGCAGCGAGTACACGAGCTGCGCTGGCGCGATCACGAATCGACCGGGCACGAGCGGAAAGAGCGCGCGCTGGTAGACCAATGCATCGAAGCAGCGCGTGCCGACCTTCCGCTTCGGCGGTTCACCGGCGACGGGCGGCAGATCGTAGGCGAGCATCGACTGCATGTCGGGCGGATAGAACGTCGGATTGCGCCGCAGCCGGTCGCGGACGGTCTCGTTGAGGAATACCGCAACCTCGTAATTCGCCTGCTGTCCCACATAAACCGTTTCCGGCTCGGTGAGCGCGCGAAAGTTCACATCGAGACTGGTGTCGATGCGCGCGCGTGCGACCACGGTCGGCAGACGGTCGCTCGCGCGTGAGCCGCGCACGACGACGCGAAGGGGACGCGATAGAGCGGTCGCCCCGCGAAGCCGCACCTCGAACGGCGGTATGGTGAACGATCCCGACTGATCCGTCGTGAGGACATAGCGATACTCGGCGATGATCGAACCGCCGTTTCGCGGATCGAGCTGCACATGCGGCGTGACGGAAGAGCGCAAGACGTCGAAGGGCGCGAAGGGCGGCGGAACAAGCTGCGGAGCCGTACTTCCCGGCGCGCTGACGGCTACGGTAACCTCGACGGCGTCGCACGCGGCGACCGTCTCCGGCGCGTGAGCGACGATCGCAAGCTGGGCGAGAACGAGTAGCCCAATCACCAGTCCTTCCCACCAGGCGGTGGCTCGACACGCGTCTGCCTTTGCTTCTTGGCCTGAACGTCGCGCTCCTCACGTGCAGCACTTCCTAGCAGCTGATCTGCCTGCTGCTGCCCCAAGCCGCCTGTCGGTTGCGGTTGCTGTTGTTGCGGCGACGAATTCGACTGACCGCCACCTGAGCCACCGCCGCCGCCACCGCCGCCCTGCTCTCTCTTTCGCAGCGCGAGCTCGTAGTTCCATTTCGCGTCGAAATCATTCGATCGCATCAGCAGGACCTTCTTGTACGCGGCGATTGCGGCGTCAAGCTGTTCATTGGCCGATTCCTTGGGCAAGGTGAGTCCCTGCTTCAAGTGCGCTAAACCCGAGTTGAAAAGTGCACGATAGCGCAACTCGGCGTCTTGTACGTCACTCAACCGTTCGAGCGCCTCAGCAGCGTTCTGGAGCGAGTCCGTCGCCAAGACGGCAGTCCCATAGTTGTACAGGATTTCGGGCCGCTTGTCACCAGCGTCTATCGCGCTTCGATAGAGCGAGGCGGACTGCTGATAATTCTGGGAGCGATACGCGCGAGCCGCCTTTTCCGATGGTGATGAATTCGGGAGAAGGCCCGCGCAACCGGACAGTGTTGGCAATAGCATGAGCACGAGTGCGGCCGCGGCGTTGACGGACGTCTCGGCAGCGGCAGAATGCCGTCGCCGACGTCCTCGCCGCTCGCCGAGGAGCGTGTCCAAGAGGAGCAGGATCACCGCTGGGAGGAGAAATAACTGATAGCGCGGCGTGCGGGACTCACCGCTGATCGTCGCATGGGCTTTCGCGCGCAGTCTGGAGAGCGCGCTCTTCACGAGCGCCGCCTTGTCGGTCCGCGCAGCGTCGATGAACGTCCCGTTGGCGGCGTCAGCCGCGTCCTTGAGGAACGACGGCGTGTAGTGCGTCACGACGACGCGTCCACTCTCGTCGCGCTTTTGCGTGGTACTCCCGTCCGGATTTCTGATTTGAATGGTCGAGCCTTGTGTGGTGCCGAATCCAACGGTCACCAGACTCACGCCCTGCTCACCGGCATGCTTCGCTTCGGCGATCACGTCGTTCACGTCCTCGAACGCCTCGCCGTCGCTCATCACAACGAGCGCTTTGTCGGCGCCGCTGTTCGAGAGCATGAGCAGGTCCGTTCCCTGACGAATGGCGCGCGCAAGTGAGCTGCCTGCTTGTCCGACAACCGACGGATCCAGGTTGTCGAGGAACAGCTCGAGCGCGCCGCCATCGACAGTCATCGGCGTAAGGATGTAGCTCCGACCGGCGAACGCAATGAGTCCGGTGCGATCCCCACGCGACTCGTTGAGCAAACGCCGCACTTCCTGCTTCATGCGCTCGAGGCGATTCGGTCGTTCGTCGGTCGCCATCATGGAAAGTGACGCGTCGAGCGCCAACACCATGTCGATGCCACTGGTACGGACGACATTTCGCTCCGCGCCCCAGCGCGGGCCGGCGACGGCGATCCCGACGCCAAGGGCCGCCGTCGCCAGGCGCGCGACGTGCCAGCCCGGCGGCCGCATCGCGTTAGGCGGAACAAGCCGGGCGACGACGTCCGGTGTACCGAGACGCGTAAGGCGGGCGATGCGGCGCCGGTAGTTGTAGCGGACGAGCAGGATGACAAAGATGGGCAGCAGGACGGCGAGCGACAGCAGCCAGGGATAATCGAAGTACGCGCCGTAGAGCGTCATGGCAACGGCCCTCGCCACGCAGCAAGGATCAGCTCCATCGTTAGGGCGAACAGGGCGAGCGCCAGCGGCCAGCGGAAGAGCTCCGTGAAGCGCACGTACGACTTGGTCTGCACTGGTTCGCGCTCGAGTTGATCGATCTGCTGATAGATGCGTTGCAGAGCGGCGGCGTCGCGCGCGCGGAAGTAACGCCCACCAGACACATTCGCGATGTCGGTGAGGAGCGGCTCGTCGATGCGAACGGGCCGATTCTCGTAACGGAGGCCAAACAGACCACGCCCCACAGGCACCGGGGCCATTCCTTCGGTGCCGACGCCGACCGTGTAGATCTTGATGCCAAACGCGGCCGCGGCCTTACCGGCCGTGCGCGGATCGATCGCACCTCGATTGTTCTCGCCGTCGGTGAGCAGAATGATCACCTTGGATCGTCCCGGCGCCGTGCGCAACCGATTCGCCGCCGTGGCGAGCGCGGTACCGATGGCGGTGCCGTCCTCGAGCTGACCGGGGGCGAGATTGTCGACCGCCGAGCTCACAACGGGATAGTCTGTCGTTAGGGGAACCTGGGTGAGTGCCTCGGCGGCGAAGGCAACAATGCCAATGCGGTCGCTAGCAGCAGATTACGCAGCAGGAAGAGCAACAGGGTGACGCCGCGGCCCGCGTGCGGCCCGCGCTCGAGCACGGGCACGCGCGAGAAGACGATAGCGGGCGGCCGGTGGCGTCGCCGCCAGATCCACCAGAGTGGTAAGCCGAGGAGCAGCAGCAATGCCCAAGGCGAAACGAACTGAAGTCCGCTGAGGTATGTCACGCGGCCTTCTGCACGGCTGGTGCGGGCAGTGTCGCGGCGTGCACCTGCGCCACGAGCGCGCGCGCCTCGCGACCGAGCTCGCGCGCGCGCTCGGCGGTCACCGGCCGGCGGCCAAACTTGATTAGGTCCGCCTCGGTGAGCACATGAGCCAGCCGCTCGTTAGGTACGGCGCGCTCGCCATGAAGCGCGGCGAGCACTTCGGTGCTCGTGTGGGAGAGCGGCGCCCTCGCATAGCGCGCGGCGAGGTAGTCACGCAGCACCTCGACGATCAGCGCGACGTATCGACCCCGCTCCCCGGCGTCGACGAGACCCAGCGCCTCGATGCGCGCGAACTCGCGCTCGGCGCGGGCGAACGGATCCGGAACGGCGATCGGTTTGCCGCGTTTCCGCCGCCGCAACCACCACCACACGAGCAGTAAGAGCAGGACGGCCGCGGCGAGTGCCAGCCAGACCCACCACGGCGTGGCGTTGAATTCGTAGAGCGGGCGAGCAGGTTTCGGAATCCGCTGGGCGGTATCGGCTGGCAACACGCTGGCGACAAAAACCTTATGACCCGCCATCGAGATGCGTCGGCTGCGGCCTCCTAAGGTGACGATGACGTCGCCTAACGCGATGGGTTGCTCGCCGATGTCCCAGGCCGCGACGCGATAGTAACCCCACTGGACGAGGCCGCCCGAGTCCGGGCGCGTCTCGACTCGCACGGGGTCGAGGCCTTGGACGGCGCCGGTCGTGTCTGGCGGCGGGGGGAAGGCAATCGTCGCGCCCGTCGGTGCACGGATGCCAATTTGGACGAGGAACGGATCACCGATGCGAACAGTGTCGGGTTCGATGCTTACCGCGGCCTGCACCGGTATCGGCGTGCCGGTTGCCTGGGCAGCCGCCGGCCGAGGGTGAAGGAGGGCCGCGAGCGCGACAGCGCAAGAGACGAGGCGCGCGAGCTTCATCGGCGATGCACTCTCGTCTCTCGAGAGCGGAAAAAGCGAAGGAGCGGCTCGATGATGCCGGCGTCGGTGCTGATGGGGATTTCGTCGATTGCCAGGCGACGGAGGAGGTGTCGTCGCGTCTCGCGATCTTCGCTGGCTCCCTGCTCGAACTGAGCACGCACTTTGGGATCACTCGTATCGACGCTCAGCGTCCGACCACTCTCGGGATCGACGAGCCTAACGACACCCAGTTCGGGTAATTGCTGCTCGCTCGGATCTTCGACGCTCACCGCGACCAGATCATGTCGCTGGGCGAGCAGCTTCAGCGGACGCTCGATATCCTCGCTCAGGAAATCCGACACAAGGAAGATGATCGACTTGTGCGGCAGCATCTTGATCAGGTAGTCCGTGGTGCCGGCGATGTCGGTGCCGGATCCCTGGGGCTCGAACACGAGGAGATCGCGAATGACGCGCAAGGCATGGCGTCGCCCTTTGCGGGGCGGTACGACGTGCTCGACGTGGTCGGTGAATAGCAGGACGCCGACGCGATCGTTATTGCGGATCGCGGACATCGCAAGGACCGCCGCCAGCTCCGACGCGATTTCGCTCTTGAATCGACGCCGCGTCCCGAATCGCTCTGAGCCCGAGAGATCCACCGCCAGCATCACGGTAAGCTCGCGCTCCTCGATGTAACGCTTGACGTACGGACGGCGCATGCGGGCGGTGACGTTCCAATCGATGCTGCGGACTTCGTCGCCGGCTTGGTACTCGCGCACTTCGGCGAACTCCATCCCCTGCCCTTTGAAGACGGAACGGTATTCGCCGGTAAAGAGCGAGTTCACAAGACCACGCGTGCGCAGCTCGATGAGCTTTACCTGCCGCAGGATTTCGGGCGGTACACCGCGGGTTGGCGGTGCGCTGTCAGGTCGCGTAGAGCGTGGAGCGGTTTGCGTCGAGCGTTGAGCGTTAGGCGTGGAGCGTGGCTTCGCAGCGCCGTTGTCACGGTGCTTACGACTCCAGAATCGCAGTGAGGGACTCATTCTAACGCTCCACGCTCAACGCTCTACGGAGACTCGATCTTCGCCAATACCTTCGTCACGATGTCGTCACTCGTGACCTCCTCGGCTTCCGCTTCGTATGTCGTGAGCACGCGGTGGCGCAGCACGTCGGGCGCAATCGCCTTCACATCGTCGGGTGTCACGAACGCGCGGCCGCGCAGAAATGCGTTTGCGCGGGACGCCTGCGCGAGCGCGATCGTGGCGCGCGGACTCGCGCCATATTCGATCAAGGGCGCCAGATCGTCGAGGCCAGCCGCTCCGGGCTCACGCGTCGCATGAACGATGTCTACTATGTAATCCATGATCCGCTCGTCCATATAGAGATCGGCGATCCGTGCACGTGCGGCCATTACTGCTTCGGGTGACGCCACGTGATCGATCGGGATCGGCTCGCCGCTGGCCATGCGCCGCATGATCTCTTTCTCCTCAGCGCGCGTGGGGTAGCCGACGCGCAGCTTGAGCATGAAGCGGTCGACCTGCGCCTCCGGCAGAGGGTACGTTCCCTCCTGCTCGATCGGATTCTGTGTCGCGAGGACGAGGAACGGTTCCTCGAGCTTGTACGTCACACCGCCGATCGTGACTTGCTTTTCCTGCATCGCCTCGAGCAGCGCCGACTGGACCTTTGCCGGCGCGCGATTGATCTCGTCGGCGAGAATGATGTTCGCGAAGATTGGACCTTTCTTGACGAGAAACTTTCCTGTCGACTGATCATAGACCTGCGTACCGACAACGTCAGCCGGGAGCAAGTCGGCTGTAAACTGAATCCGGCTGAACGTCGTGCTGATGGTTTCGGCGAGCGTGCGCACGGTGAGCGTTTTCGCGAGACCAGGCACACCCTCGAGGAGTACGTGACCTCCGGTGAGGAGGCTGATCAGCAGCCGGTCGATCATATAGTCCTGACCGACGACGCGACGCGCGACTTGACGCGACACGTCTTGAATGAGGCGGGAATCAGCCGCCGGTGAAGCCGATGTTGCCACGCGCGAGCTCCGTATGCTTTGGTGTGCGAGATTCTGCGCGTGCTCGTCGCGCGCGCCGTGCGAAGATGGTTACAAGTTTAGTACCGCCTGAGCCGCCCGTGTTGTCGCTCGTACCCCGACGCACCAAGCAGGTGCCGAGAGTCACCTCGTGATGTCACGTATTGCGCGCGCCTCTTGTGGCGTAAGCTGCCGAGTGGCGCCGCTGCGCAAGGCGCCCAAAGATACAGGGCCAAAGCGACTGCGAATCAGACGATCGACCTCGAGGCCGAGTGCTTCGCATAAGCGTCTGATTTCGCGCGATCGTCCCTCGGCGATGGTGAGCTCCAATTCCCATTTTCCTTTCCCGAGCGGACGGATGTCCACCGCTCGTGGCAACACGAGACCATCCTCGAGCTCGACGCCTTGCCGAGCGTGCGCCGCCGCCGCTCGTACGTCACCCCGCACTGTCGCGATGTAGACGCGCTCGATCTCGCGACTCGGATGGGTGAGTCGATGTGCCGCGTCACCATCGGTGGTCAGGAGGAGCACGCCCTCGGTGAGATAGTCGAGGCGGCCGACGTAAGTCAGACCCGGCGCAGATGGAACGATGTCGAACACGGTTCGGCGGCCTTGCGGATCGGAGCGGGTGGTCATCACGCCCGGAGGCTTGTTCAGCACGAGCCACGTCGCGTGTGCGCTGCTCGCGACGGCGCCGATTCGTCGTCCGTCGACAGCGATGTGATCCTGGTCGGGGCGAACCGACTCGCCGATTCTCGCCACGTGATCGTTGACGGTGACGCGGCCAGCAGCCACGAGCTCTTCCGCGTGCCGGCGCGACGCAACTCCGGCGCGCGCGAGCGCACGCTGGATGCGCATCGGTTCCGTCATTGGACTGCCCTATTCCGGCGCTGCTTCCGGCACCGGCACACGCAGCGCGATCGCCAGCTCGTCCGCACGCGGCAACTCCTCGAGGTGGCGTAACGCAAAGTGCTCGAGGAACACCGGCGTCGTACCGTACATGAGCGGACGACCGAGCCCTTCGCCACGGCCTACCACGTCGATCAGGCCACGCTCGTGAAGGGACTTGAGTACGCCGCCAATCGCGACGCCGCGAATCTCCTCGATCTCGGCACGACTGATCGGCTGCCGGTAAGCAATAATTGCCAGTGTCTCGAGCGCGGCTGCCGAGAGTCGTTGCGGGCGCGCCGCGAGCTGCGCGCGCTCGATCGCCTCGGTGTACTCGGCGCGCGTAAGAATCTGCCAGCCGCCGGCGAGCTCCTGCAACTCGACGCCGTGGCCGTCGACGTCGTAATGCTCACGCAGTTCGTCGATCGCGGCGGCGATTGCGGCGGCCGACTCGTCAGGAGCGAGAGTCGCAAGCTCCTCGCCCGTGATCGGGCGGGCGCTGGCGAACAGCGCCGCCTCAAGCAGCTTCGCTAGCGTTGTCACGCGCGGCTGCGGTGATCTCGACGTTCGCGAATGGTCGCAATTGCGTGACATGAAGCTCGCCAACTCTGGCCAGCTCCAGCAGCCCGAGCAGCATGGACAATACTTGCCACGGCACATGGCCAGTCATGATGATGTCGGTAAAGAGAGTACGCGCACGCAACGCGAGCACGGCACGAATCGTGTCGATGGCGCCCGGCACATCGAGAGCGCGCGGCACGACATCATGCATGTCCGGACGCGAGACGGCACGCAGCACGCGATCGACCGCGGCGAGCAGCTCGATGAGCGAAAGCGCGAGCGGCGCCTGGGGTGGCGCCGGCTGCGCCGGAAGGAAGGCGCGCGCGAAATGACTGCGCCGCTCTTCGCCGCGTCGCTCCAGGACATCGACTACTTCGCGCATCTGTTGATACTCGAGCAGCCGCCGCACGAGCTCCGCGCGCGGATCCTCCCAAGACTCTTGCGCCCCAACGGGGAGCAAGAGCTGGGCTTTTATGCGAAGCAACCGCGCAGCCATCTCGAGATATTCAGCCGCTTCGTTGAGTTCTAGTGTCCGAATGCGTTCGACGAACTGCTGGGCGATGCGAGCGATCGGAATGTCATAGATGTCGACCTGCTCGTCTCGGATGAGAGACAGAAGCAAGTCGAGCGGTCCAGAGAACTGAGGTAGATCGACGGCGAACGAACCGCTCGCGGCGTCGGTCGGGGCTGCGAAGGTCGAGGTCATTGCAGCCACCGCGTCGCTGTGGGAAGCAGCGGGCTCACGGCGCCGATCAACGCGGTACTGACGACATTCGCCGGATGCAGCCACATGTCGAGGAGGCGCGGTGCGAAGTACAAGACCATGACCAAAATCGCGATGCCATAGAGACCGACCTGTTGATACCGAACGGCCAACCCACGCGGAAGGAAGTGCTTGACGACTTGCGAGCCGTCGAGCGGCGGAATCGGCAACAGGTTGAAAGCGAGGAGCAGCATGTTGATGCGCACACCGGTGAACATCATGGCCTGCAACACGCCGGCGGTCGGAGCGAGGGCATCGGATCGGCCAGCGACGCCGAGCAGCGCAATCAGAGCCGTGCAAACCAACGCGATTAGCAAATTCGTAACAACGCCGGCGAGCGATACGATGATATCGCCGGTGCGGTAGTGGCGGTAGTTTCGCGGGTTTACGGGGACTGGCTTTGCACCACCGAGTACAACCGCACCGTGTGAGAGGTAGTACAGCATCACCGGGAGCAGGACCGTCATCCACGGATCGATGTGCTTGATCGGGTTCCAGGTGAGTCGACCGGCCGCCAGGGCTGTCGTGTCGCCCTGCTTCAGCGCTGCGTAGCCGTGCGCGTATTCGTGCGCGATCACGGAAAACAGCAGCACCGGCACGAAGAGGAGTAAGCCCTGGAAACCCAACGTCAGTATTTGGCGGTCGAGCTGGTCAGATCGAAGTGCCGATGTTGCCGGGACGGCACGAAAGGTAGCGTCCACCCCCGAGATGTGTCAAAGCGCTCAAACCGCTGTCACGCCTTGACATCCGTTACCTCGAGCCCTAGACTCCGGGCTCCGCGCCGGACCGCCGCGCGGCCATCGCATACCGATCGACGAGGTTTTCGTGCCCAATATCGCTTCCGCGAAAAAGAACATGCGTAAGACGCGCGCCGCCACCATACGGAACCGCGCGCAACGGTCGGCGCTCCGTACGGCGTTGAAGAAGGCAAACGCTGCCGGCGCCACGGCCGAGCTCAAGCTGCAGGCTGTCAAGTTGCTCGACCGTGCTGCCCGAAAGGGTTTGATCCACCGGAACGCGGCGGGGCGACACAAGAGCAGGCTCGCCAAAGCGAGTTGAACAGACTCTAACGAATTAGGCCCCGGTACGCCGGGGCCTTTTTGATACAGCGGTTGAACTCAGACGGCAGCCAACTCGGCGCCGCACCGCTCACAATACCATTCGGTCGGATAGTTCATGGTAGCGCACTCCTGGCACTTGAGCGTTTTATGACGCTCCGGCCCGCCCTGTGGCTTGAGGACGATCGGGTTGCTCTCCGTGACATTCGCAGCGAGTGGACTGGGCTTGCTACCGGGCTTGCCGGTACCGACGCCCTTGAGGAGCGAATCCGGATCCCCCTGCTGGACATTGCCCTCTTTCGTTCGCTGATTGAGCCGATCCAGCATCGATTCGCCGAGATCGGGCGCGCCTTCCGACTCCAGCTCGATCGTGTTCGGCATCGGCGTCCCGTCACTGCTCGTTTGTGGCGGATGGCTCCCAACGACCGAGTTCAAGAACTCCAGCTCGTTCATCTTCGCGATCTCAGCTGAACTTGGCGTCGGCCGAGGGGTGCCGTTCGGAGACGCCAGCTGATCGGGATTCACGGAGCGGGACGTTCGCGGCAACGGAGTGCTCGAGGGGATGGCGCCAGTTGGCTGTCCGCTCACCATCTCCAGGATCTCACGAGCCTGAGCGATCGAACCACGCGCGACGGCCTGCGCTTCTGTCAGCCGAGCGACGCCCTCGTCGCACTCACGCGCTTTGACGTTCCAGTCTGGGACGCTGAGCTCTCCAACCTGCATGCGGAGCTCGGACTCCGCACGCACGTCGCGAAGCCGCTTCGCTTCCGTCTCGAACTGCGTTAGGCGGACGCCGAGGTGCTCCACGTGCGCCTTGAGCGCGGCGTGGCGCGTGATGAGGTGTTCGGTGATCGTCCTGAGCCGGGCCGCGTAATCGCCACGGACGCGCCGATAGACATTGTCCGGCGTGCTGGCCTTTTTGGCGTCGAGCGTGGCGAGCCAGTTCTCGATGCGTTGGCGCTCGAGGATCAAGGCCGCAACGTTCTCGAGTCCGGGCTGAGCTTCCTTCGTCATGGCCCTTCGGGGCGACGCGTCGGCGCGCCACCCTCGTTAGGGCGGCTCGGACCTGGGCGAGACGCGAGCAGTGCCTCGCACTCCTCGTCGGTCAACACCGACACATGCCCCAATGCGCGCGCCAGGCACAAAATGCGCGCCGCATGCTCGAGCGTCTCCATTCGCTGATGGGCGATGGAAAGCGTCGAACCGAATGAGGTAGCGCCGTGATTCGCCATCAAGAAAGCGTCGTGTCGCGGAAGAAATGGTTCGATCGCGGCGGCAAGCGCTGGGCTGCCCGGAGTCGCGTAGGGAACCAGCGGCACGCCACCTGTTTGAACAACAATCTCTGGAAGCACTGGCGCCATCAAATCCTCGCCCGCAACGGCAAGGGCCGTCGCGAACGGTGGATGTGCATGAACGACAGCTCCGGCGTCCTGCCGAAGCTGGTAAATGCGCAGATGCATCCCTAACTCGGACGACGGCCTTCCCGACCCCGCAACTCGTTGTCCGGTCGGCGAAACGACCACCAGATCGGCCTCCTGGAGCTCGACTTTGGACGCCCCGGCGGGGGTGATCAGGACGCTTCCGTCCTTCATGCGGGCGGACACATTGCCCTCCCCTCCGGCAATGAGGCCGCGCTCGTATAGCCGGCGGCACACCCGAATGATTTCGCCGCGCAGTGCCTGGTTGTCTGCGCTCTCGATCACTCGCTCAGACGATGGATGAGGCGGCCGTCGACCACCGTAAAGTGCACCCGCCCGCGTAGCTCGCGGCCAGCGTACGGCGTGTTCCGCCCCTTGGACCGGAAACGTGCTGGATCCACCGTCCATCGCGCGTCCGGGTCGAAGACCGTCACGTCCGCGACGGCGCCGCGCTCGAGGGTGCCGCCAGCCAAACGAAAGAGGCGCGCCGGCGCGCACGACATTTTGTCGACCAGCGTCGGAAGGTCGATTATGCCCGGCGCGACGAGCCAGGTGATGTTCACGGCGAGCGCCGTCTCGAGCCCGACGATGCCGTTAGGCGCGTCCGCGAACTCGCGCTCCTTCTCGTCGTAGTGATGGGGCGCGTGATCGGTGGCGATGACGTCGATGGTTCCGTCGTGCACCCCCTGCTGCACGGCCGCGACGTCCGCTTCGGTGCGCAGCGGCGGATTCATCTTCGCGTTGGTGTCGTATCCCTCGACGGCGTTCTCGGTCAGAGAGAGGTGATGGGGGCAGACCTCCGCGGTGACACGTATTCCCCGCTCCTTACCCCAACGAATCAACTCGACGGAGCCGCGCGTGCTCATGTGGCAGAGGTGAACGTGACCACCCGTCCGCCGAGCGAGGAGGATGTCACGAATCACCATTATCTCCTCGGCCTCGTTAGGTACGCCTTTGAGGCCAAGTCGAGCGCTGACGACGCCCTCGTTCATGGCGCCGCCGACCGCGAGTGTCGGCTCCTCGCAGTGATCGGCGACGGGAATTCCAAAGCTGCGCGCGTACTCGAGCGCCGTACGCATGAGGTGCGCGCTCGCGACCGGTTTGCCGTCGTCGCTCACGGCGACGGCTCCCGCGCCGACCATCTCACCGAACTCCGCGAGAACCTCACCGCGCTGGCCAAGCGAGATGGCCCCGATCGGATAGACCCGCGCCGCGCCCGCGCGTGCCGCCTGACGAACGATGAATCCGACCGCCGCCTGATTGTCGGTGACGGGATCGGTGTTCGGCATCGCGCACACCGCGGTGAATCCGCCGGCAGCGGCGGCACGCGCTCCCGTCGCGATCGTTTCCACGTCCTCGCGCCCCGGCTCGCGCAGGTGGCAATGCACGTCGATCAGGCCGGGCGCAACGATCAATCCGGCGCAGTCGAGCGTGTCGACGTCGTCGCGAGATCCGACATCGACGCGCGACCCTAACGATTCGATCTTGCCGTCGGCCACGTAAACGTCGCCGACGGCAATATCCATTTGTCGTGAAGGGTCGAGAATGCGCCCACCGCGGAGCAGGAGCGCGCGGGTCACCGGGCACTTCCCCGCTTGGCGGCTTCGGCCAACTCGGGCCGACCCCCCGAGAGCAAGTAGAGGACCGCCATTCGCACGGCAACGCCGTTGGTCACTTGATCGAGAATCACGCTGAACGGACCGTCGGCGACGTCGGAATCGATCTCTACACCGCGATTCATCGGCCCAGGATGCAAGATGAGGACGTTCCGCGGCGCGCGCTCCAATCGTTCGCGCGACACTCCAAAGACGCGGTTGTATTCACGAAGCGAAGGGATATAACCGCCCTGCATGCGCTCGAGCTGCAGGCGAAGGATGTTCAACGCGTCCGCCCATTGGATGGCGTCGTCGATGCGATCGAACACCTCGACCTCGAGCTCGTCGATGGCGTTAGGCAACAGCGAGCGCGGACCACAGACGGCGACATGAGCGCCAAGCTTCTTGAGTCCCCAGATGTTCGAGCGCGCGACGCGCGAGTGCAGCACGTCACCGACGATGCACACTTTGATGCCCTCGATCCGCTTGAAGTGATCGCGGAGGGTCAGGAGGTCGAGCAGACCCTGGGTGGGATGTTCATGAGTCCCGTCGCCGGCATTGATCACGTTCGATTCGATGCGCTCGGCGAGGAATTGTGCGGCACCAGACGCGCCATGTCGGATGACGACCATGTCGATGCGCATCGCCTCGAGGTTCCGCGCGGTGTCGACGAGCGTC
>QHUV01000035.1 GCA_003222065.1 Gemmatimonadota bacterium
GCGACGTTTACAGTGTCGGCGGACAGTCGCTTCTCCGCGAACTCGAACGAAATCCGCGTTCGCGTCGACGCTTCGAAGAACAGATTGACGATCGTGGCACCGCGCAGCGTCGGCACCTTCTTGATCGCGCGTTCACTGATCTCTTTGAATGGCTCCGCCGTGTCGAGAATGAGCTTGATCTGCTCACTCGTCAGCGGCTCGAGGCCGAGCAAGTCTTTGCCGAGTGGATTGGCGGCGACGCCGCTCACGCCGTGTCCTCGCGCTCGCTGACGACGACGGCGTCGCGTTCGTCGAGCTCCTCGACGAGAA
>QHUV01000418.1 GCA_003222065.1 Gemmatimonadota bacterium
CTCCGTCCGACCGCGCGAGGTTTTCGAGTGCGCGCTCGGCACCAGCACCTAGCGATGCGCCAAGGGCGTCTCGCGCGCGTGAGGCGATCGGCGCAAGCGTGGCTCGCTCGTACCGCGGTGCCGTCGCGAGCACCGAGGTGATGCGAGCGGAGATCCGTCGGCGGAGGCAAGCGCCGACGGGACTGGACATGGCCAGTCGAGAGCGAGCGGCGCGGCGCTGGCACCAAGCGGCGATATCGTCGAGCGTTGCTTGAATGGCGCTCGGCAACGGCGCGACCGCGTCGCCAGCGCACAGGCGAACGACCCGATCGACCATCACTGGGTCTGTACCAGCATTGCCTGGCTCGATCTTGCCGAGCAAGATCCGTTCGTCGCCGTCGGCCAACAGGGCAAGAAAGCCATCGTTAGGCGCATCGACACTGGCGCAGAGTACCGCGCTCTGCTCGTCGGCAGTGGACACCTGATCGGCGACCGACGCGTCACGCCATCGCTCGAGCAGCGCGAGTGTCGCGCTCGTCGCCTCTGGCGCCGGGTCCGCCGCGCCGATCTCCGCGTCTGGGATGCTCGTTGCATCCAGACCAACGATGCGCCCCGCCAATCGCAGCTTTGTGCGAAGCCTGCTTTCGACGCGCAACACGCGCTCCGAGCTCGCCGGCGGCGCAAACGCATAGACATGCACGATCTCGTGCGGCGAGCCGAGGCGCCGTACACGTCCGACGCGCTGCTCGAGGCGGGCTGGGTTCCACGGCAAATCGACATGCACGACGACGGACGCCCGCTGGAGGTCGAGACCTTCGCTGAGAACATCGGTCGTGACGAGAAGCGCGATCCGGTCGGCAGCGCGGGGCTTGGCGTCAGACAGGCCCGGCGTGAACTGCGCCAGCACAGTGCTGCGTTGTAGTCGGCCGCCGGCGACGCGGCCGCCGCGTGCCGTGAGCTCGGCGACGGCATGTCCGCCGCCAATGAGCAAACGCGAAAGCGCTCGAACGGTGTCGGCGTACTGGCTGAAGGCAAGAATGCGCGCGTCGCCGTGACGGTAGGCGATGGCGGCGAGCGCTGCCGCGCGGACCGGGTCAGGATCGGGCCGGCCGCGGAGGGTGGCGAGCATCGCGCGAATTCCGTCAGCGTGGGCTCGAACCGCGACGAGCATTGCCTCGATGTCGATCGGTAACCGGCTGCCTAACGGCGAAAGCAGCTCGGGAAGCGCGAGCTGCACCGACGTGTCGGCTTGCGACCAGGCGGCAATGGCGTCTCGCGTCGGCCAGCGGCCGGTCTCGAGGGATGAAATGAGTGCAAATGCTTTCGCGAGCCGCCGGCGCAGCGCAGCGACGAGCGCCGCCCGGCTCGAAGCCCACTGACGGAGGAGAGTGTACGAGACGAGCGCTCCTGCCTCGCCTTCGTCCTCGGCGGGAAGGGGAGGTGGGAGACCCATCAGCTCATCGAGCAGGTCGTCATCATTTGGTAGGCGGATCCATTCTGGTCCGTGAACGGCGGGCATGTGTATCGTGGTGTCGGCCGTGCGACGGCGCACGATGTAGCGCGCCAGCTCCGCATCAGTCGCGGAAAGCGCGTCATCGCCGAGAAAAAGGGCCAGTTGAGCGACGAGATCGTTGCGACGGTTTTGCAGCGGTGTCGCGCTCAGCAACAGCACTCGCGCGCGATCGCAGAGCGCGGCTACGGCGCTGTAGCGCTTCGTGCGCGCGTTCCGCAGGTGATGCGCCTCGTCGACGATGACGAGCTCGGGATCGCGCATGGGGCTCGCTATGCCACGACTCAAACGCTCGAGCGAGACGAAAGAAGCCTGGATCCCGGCCAACGCCGCCGATCGCCGCCAGCCGTCACGGAGCGATGCTGGAGCAACGATGAGAATACGCTCAACGCCGCCGGCGACGGCGAGGGCGACGAAGGTCTTGCCTAAACCGGTCGCGTCCGCGAGCAGCGCGCCACCGTAGGCGCGCAGCAGCGTGAGGATTCGCGCCGCCGCGCGTCGCTGATGTGCATGAAGCGCGATCTGTCCAACAGTTGCGGGACAAGATTCCGCATCCAGCACTTCCCGCGCGATGACCATTCGCGCCCGGGCGAGCATGAACCTCGGATCGAGTGATCCGACGTTTGTCGGCGTCATCTACCGAACCAGGCGAGGAGTGGCGCGAGGTGAGAGTGGCGCAACCGATATGCCGCCAATGTTTCCTCGAGGAGTGCGACGCGGAGTGCGAGTGGATCTTCAACGGAGCGCATCGCCGCCGCCGCGAGCGGAGCGAGTGTGTCGCGCGCGCGAGCCCAGTCGGCCGGCAGCGGGAAGAGTGACATCGTCCATCCTAAGAATCGGCGATAACCACCACGGGCCGGCTCGGCGAGCGCGGCAAGCCATGCCTCGGCGACGACGGAGTTGAGCAGGGCGGTCAACGCCAAAGCGTCGGTCTCGTCCGGACAGACGGCGACATAACAGCTATTGATCGGCACGCAGGGATCACCAGCCTCGAGCATCGTGGCGCGCGGTGCTCGACCCAGATCGGCCCAGATGACACGCGGCCGGTCCTGACGGGCGGCGTCGACGCGAAAGAGCGACCACCAGCGTGCGTGCCGCGCGTCAGCCCGTGACACGAGCTGCCGCCGCCACGGCGAAAGCCAGTGTGCCGCGAGGGGAGGCAGCCGATCGAGCACATGGCCATTCGGCGCGTGCGTCCACACGATGGAGTCGCCAGATTCGGGAAGGCGCCACGGGCGGATGCTCTCGCCGCGGACGACAGGCCGTAGAAGCGTTGCCTCGATCATGCCACTTCGACCATTGGCGGCCGTGACGCCGACGACGCGATCGTCGACGCCTGGTACACGCCTAACGATGAACGCGAGATTGAACCCCGACTTCACGCCCAGGTGTGGTCGTCGCTCCAGCGCTCGGCGACAATCAGCGACGGATACACCGCCGCGTCGAACGTCGACGGCGCATCGGCGAAATCCTCCAGTTCCACGATGCGCGTCTCCTCGATGAGAAGACGTCGGACTCCGCCCCCAGCGAGCGATTGCCAGAGCTTCATCGGCACGAGCAGCGAGAGCACGGCCCCAGGCCTCAGCAAACGCACGGCGCGCTCGACGAAAAGCGCCGCAAGGTCGACTTGTGCGGCGAACCCCCGGCCCGCCTGAGCGCGTGCCGCGCCACTCTCCCACGCGCCGGCGCGAAATACCCGAAAGCGGGCGCGTAGAGATTCCCGTTCCGACGGTGGAATGCGATGCAAGCGCACCCACGGCGGATTGCCAAGAATGACGTCGAAACCACCGTGCGCCATGACGTCGGCGAAGTGGACGACGAACGAAAAGGGCAGCGCACCACCCGCAGTGAGCCGGCGTCGCTCGAACCGCAGGGCCGCGGCGCGTCGACGGAGCGTCGCCGCGTGCACGCGTGCATCGGCGAGTGGCGTGCCGCGATCGCCGAAGAGATCACGCCCGCGCATCGCACCGAGCAGGTCGCGTCGCAATGCGGAAACCGACACGAGTTCATGCTCGATCCTCTCCAATGCAATTCGCCTTTCCTCGCGGTCCAGTTGCCTGACGAGTGACGCTTTGCGACGGCCCGATGCCCGCGCATATCGCTCACGAACGTGGCGGAGGCCAGACGCATCCGCGAAGCCGGTCATGCCATCGCGCACCGCGTCGGCGGCGAGGGAATCGCCAACGCGTACATTACGGTCGAGATTCGGAAGCGGACGAACGTCGAGCGGATTCTCGACCTCCGACTCGATGAGCACCGAGAGCCAGAGGCGAAGCTCGCACAACCAGACGGCGGTGGGGTTCTTGTCGACGCCAAAGATCGAGCGCATCAACACGTCGCGCCGAATCTCGGTTACGGCGCGCGTGTCACCTGCGGCGCGTCGCAAGTCGGCGACTCGTTCGAGTGCATAGACGAGAAATGCGCCCGAGCCGCACGCAGGGTCGAGGATCGTCAACTCCTCGAGGCGGACGCGAAGGGCGTGCCGCGTGATCTCCGACAGTTCCACGACGGAATCGGCGTGACAAGTTTCGGGCGACACGTGTAGGGCGCGCCCGAGCGCGGCCTCGGCGACCCGCGCGACGAGTGAATGTGGCGTGTAGAACGAGCCGCTCCCCTTTCGGTCCGTGCTGGCCATGAGGGACTCGAAGGCTTTGCCGAGCATCTCTGGGTCGACGGCCGACTCGATCCAATCCGTGCTCTCTTCACGCGCCGTGAATCGGTAGCGCGCGAACACCTGGCTGAAGAGTTCGCCCATCTCCTCATCCGGGAAGAGCACGCCGCGGAGCGCGCGCTCGTTAGGCGTGCGCGCGAAGAGACCGCCGTTCAGGAACGGGATGCGGCCGAGGGCACGTGCCGCCGGGGCGCGTCTCGTATAGCGGGTGTTGAGAGTGCCGAAAAAAAGCGGGAGCAGCACGCGCCGGTGAAAGTGTCCGCCGGTCTCCATGCACGAGTCGAAGGCGCGAGCGAGGAATCCGCGATCCGAGTCCAGCCATCCCTTGGCCTCGAGAAAGCAAAGAAAGAGCAAACGGGAGGCATAGAGCAGCGCGAGCTCGCGTCGCTCGGCCGCGCCGCCACGGCCGAGCGTCGTAGCGAGCGACTCGACCCGCATCTCCAACGCGCGATAGAAACGGCGCGTGAGCGCCTCGCGCCCGAGGACTTCGACCCAACGCGCGTGCGTCAGCACGTCGCCGTCGGTGCGGGCGTCACCAGCGACGCCGAGCGTCGCCAGCGTCTCGGCATCGCTGTCGACAATTCGTGTGCGATCAGCGACCAGGGCGACGACGCGCGGCGGCTGGCGGTCGGCGCGCCAGGCCGCAATCGCGACCTGAGACGTCGCGGGTTGCGTCGCGATCACGATCCAGAGGACATGCGGCGTCCGTGACGCGAGTCGCGTAGCGATACGCGGCAGCAGATTGCGTAACGGCGCGCCATCGTCGACCTCGAGAAGCAGGGCGCGGAGTGCGCCCGGCGCGTCGACCATGCGCGCCTCGGTGGCGGTCAGGCCGATCTCTCGCAGCAGCTCCTGATCGAGCGTCGTGACGGCGCCGCCGCAGCCAATCGCGCTAGCGATCGGAACGAGGGAGTCGAGTGCCGCAGCGTCCTCGAGAAGCTGCGCGGCAGCGCGAAGCGTGCGCACGCCGGCACGATGCCGGCGCGCCACGCACGATCCATTACCGCGTCGTTGCGGGTCGCGGCAAAGTCACGCGCCGATCAGCGCGCGACGTACTGACGTCCCTTCCACCCAACCCGCCGGCCGCGGGCGATCGCGCGCAGAACGATGAACAGCACGACGGCCGCGCCGACCGGATAGAGCAGTGCGTACCAGACGCGTTGCCGGAAGCCCCGGTAGATAAGCGTCCACCAGATGAGACTCGCGGCCACGCATATCGCCGACCACGCGAGCCAGCCGGTACCCACTGCACCGCTCAGCGCGATGCCGAGTACGATCGGCGGGACGAGCGTCATGAGTGGAATGGCGGGTAGGACGAGCGGGAAGACGAGACGTCCAAATGCGCCTCCAGGCATGGCGTCAACGCCGCCGGCGAAGACGTTCTTGCCCCAGCCATCTACGAGTTCCGACAATGACGTATACATGTGCGTCGACAGCTGCTCGTCGCCGCGGACGAGCCT
>QHUV01000419.1 GCA_003222065.1 Gemmatimonadota bacterium
TGCGGGAACGCTTCAGCGCTGCCGAGCAGCGGGGATCCGCCTCATTGACGAGCAGCCGCGAGTAGGTGCCGAAGGAAAGCACATCGCGTTCCTCCACCCCTCCTCCACGGGTGGTATCCTCATCGAGCTGACTGAGGCCTGATCGGACACCAACGTTTGGCGGTCACCGTGGCTTTGCCTTACAAAGATCGGTGAGGGATTCCATGTCGAAGGAGCGCACGTACCACCGCCCTCCCGGTCCGGCAACCGCATAGAAGTTAGCGTTGCGGGTCAAGGATCCACGCTTCAACTGCGCCGCAACGACGCGCTCGTCGTTCGGGGCTTGCGCGTCACTGAGAATTTGGTGCGAGTCGTGGGAGAGGTAGCACAGCATGACGAGCTCGCGCTTCTCCATTTCAGCCCGCGGAATGGAGCCGACGTCGCGCACCGCGCCCTCGGTCGAACCCCACGCCGCGGAAAGCGCCTGCAGATCCTGATTCTTTCCGGCGTCGAGAAAGGCGAGTACGGCGGCGCGCGCATTGGTGGCGCCGGTGGCATTTCCAGCCGGCGCTACCGCGGGCTGTGGGGCCGTCGACGTGGGCGCCGGTGACGAAGCGCACGCCAGGGTCAGGGACGTTATCGAAGCGAACGTGCGTGTCGTTAACTTCAGCACTTCAGTAGTCTCCTTCTGAGTTCGTATTGGAGCGAGGCGCGCTCTTGCTCAAACGACAACGACTGTACATCAACATCGATCACGTGGCGACTGTTCGCCAGGCGCGGCGCGGCAGCGAGCCGGACCCCGTCGCTGCGGCGCGACTCTGTGAGCGGTCCGGTGCCGACGGTATCACCGCGCATCTGCGCGAAGACCGGCGACACATTCAGGACGTCGACATCGAGCGACTCGCAACCACGGTCACTACCGTCCTGAATCTCGAGATGGCATGCACGGACGAGATGCTCGCTATCGCGACCCGACTCCGCCCACATCAGGTCACGGTGGTTCCTGAACGTCGACAGGAAATTACGACTGAAGGTGGTCTCGACGTGTCGCGTGATCCAGACCGACTCCGTGACGGGATCGCCCGACTCAATGACGCCGGCATCCGCACGAGCCTCTTCATCGCGCCCCACCGGGACGCCATCGAGCGTTCTCGCGAGCTGGGCGCCGCTGCCATCGAGCTGCACACGGGGCAATATGCCCACTGCGCCGATTCGCAAACACTCACGGCCCTTCAGGATGCCTCACGATTCGGGGCCAATCTCGGTTTGAGTGTGCATGCGGGGCACGGCCTGACTGTCGCCAACGTCCGTCCGGTGTCCGCCATTCCCGAAATCGAAGAGCTGAACATCGGGCATTCGGTGGTGAGTCGCGCGATCTTCGTCGGCTTGGCTGAGGCCGTCCACGAGCTCCGCGACGTTATGGACGAGGCCCGAGCGTCGTCCTAGCTTTGTCAGACCTCGTGTTGCTCCGCGTCCCCGCCCTCCCGTTGTCGCCATCGGCGCACTGCGCCGCCCCTCTATTCCGGACATGACGAACCCGGCCCCGGGCTTCCTCGACTTCTTCATTCTCGAAGCGAGCGAGTACGTCGAGCAGCTCGACGGCCTTCTGGCGCGTGCCGTGCCGACGACAGGACCTGATACGGAAGTAATGATTCGGCACGCTCGCGCCCTCCGCGGCAGCGCGACGATGGCCAAGATCACCTCCTTTGCCGACCTCGCCAACGCGCTCGAGCGCGTCGGACGAGCACTGCGCCAAGGCACGCTGCCGTGGTCGGCGGCGCTATCGGGCGCGCTCGTCGCCGCGATCGATGATTTGAAGATCCTCATCCGGTCCGTTCGTTCGTGGACGGTGTCCGACGATCAACGCGCCAGCGCGCGCGCGGCGGAGCTGGGCCGCTATGCTCCAGTCTCCGCGCCTAACGCGGCGGCGACCACGCCGGCGAGCGCCTCGGGCGGCGGATTCTTCGCCGCCGAATCGTCGAATATCGCCGCCGGACTCGAGCTCCTGGCCACGCGACCTAACGATAAGGACGCGGCGGCAAACGTCCTGCGACGGGTGCGCGCCCTGCGCGGCGTCGCCGGCATCAAGGACGTTTCACCCCTGTCCGAGGTCATGGCCGGCGCGGAGCTCGTAGCGAAGCCGCTCGAGTTGGGCCAAGGGCCCCTCGATGCGGATCGGATAGCTTTTCTGCGCACGGCCGCGGCGCTGCTCCGACGAGCCGCGACGGCGTTGCGCGAAGGTTCGCCGGCCGACGCGCCCTCGCCCGAGCGCGACGCGTTCGTCGACGCGCTCGCGCGCTTCGAGTCGCGCGACAACGAGACCGGTCG
>QHUV01000420.1 GCA_003222065.1 Gemmatimonadota bacterium
CGCTGTGGCGGTCACCGACGCGACGTTCGAGCAGGAGATCGAGAAGCACGACGGCCTGGTCGTCGTCGATTTTTGGGCGACATGGTGCGGGCCCTGTCGAATCATCTCACCCATCCTCGATCAACTGTCGGCCGAGTACGAGGGCAAGGTGAAAGTCTCGAAGATGGATGTCGACGCTAACATCAAGACGGCGTCCCGCTTCAACGTCCGCTCGATTCCGATGTTGCTCTTCTTCAAGAACGGCAAGGTGGTGGATCAGATCATCGGCGCGGTTCCAAAGCAGATGATCCAGTCCAAGTTCGAGAAGCACGCTACAATCGTGCAGGGAGTGGAGCGCGGCGCGTAAACCCAACGGCTGACACGGCGAGGCTGAGCGCATATAAGCCCTCGTCCTGATACCTGTTAGCTGACTCGTGCGTCCCTTAAGTGCCGCGTAAGCTGCGCCGGGGCGCACATGAAGCGCCCGGCCCGGCATTCGGCGGCCGGGCGTTTTTCTTTTTCCCCCTTCGCTTCGCGATGCACCACCATGTAGCCGGACTGCGATACCCGCATGCGCGTGTGCTCCTGCCACGCACCCGGCTCGCGTACATCCACCTGCGCAACTTGCTGACGGATGCAAAGCGCGACCGCTCGGCGCGCGTGTCGGGCTACGTTGCGATTTGGCTCCCCGAAGAATTTGTCACGCTCTACATGCAGCGTGGCGAGGTGGTGAACGCCTCCATTCGCGATCGCGCCGGCTCAAACGTTATCGCGATCGCAAAGGCGCTCGAGAAAGTGCCGACCGAACCGGAATACGGGGAAATCTGCTTCCACGAAGCGGACGAAGCGCAGCTCGCGTGCATGTTCACCGCACAGACGCGTGATTCCGAGCCGTGGCCGGATGGCCTCGCCGTCAGTGACCCCGCAATCCTCTTCCCATATCTCATGGCGATCACGTTCGACGGTGCGGTCGAGATCATAGCCGACGAGAGCGTGAACTACCTGCTATTCAAAAACGGAAACGTCGAACGCGCCTTCATGGCGGCGGGCAATCAAGGACCACTTGTCGATCGAGTCGCGAAGCTCTTTGCGAAGGAAGGGCGAACCGGCTCGAAGCTTCAGCGCTGGCCCGAGCTGCCAGTTCTTCCGGCCCAGGCACCGCCGGCGTTGGTACAGGCGTATCGTGAGCTGGCAACCGGTCTCGTGCAGCGACTCATCGCGCAAGGAAAGGAGGGCGCGCCGGCGATCGCCGAGCAGGCCCGTCAGAACTTGCTCACCGAACACAGTTCGCTCGAGGGATTCTCGTTCAACGGACGTCCGGCTCGCGATCCGGTGACGGAGACGGCAAAGCTGACGAAGGCAATGGCCGCCTGGATGAAGGAAGTCATCTGGGCCGCGGTCGACCACGACGTGCTTCCGCCAGAGCAGCTCATCAAGGAGCTCACCTGGGACAGGCGGCACATGTTCCAATCCGCTGGCCTGTACGACCAGCTTCCCTGGAGGGTAGTCTAGTGGGGTGAACTCGTCGGTCGCCGCGGGACGACTTTATGTCGTCAGCACCCCCATTGGGAACTTGGGGGATTTTTCTTTTCGGGCGATCGACGTCTTACGTGGTGTCGCGCTGATTCTCGCCGAAGACACCCGACACTCGCGCACGCTGTTGGACCGGTACGAGATCCGAACGCCCGTCGCGTCACATCACGAGCACAACGAGGCGAAGATGACACCGGGGCTCGTCGCGCGATTGCGAGGCGGCGAAGATCTGGCGCTCATCTCCGATGCCGGCACGCCACTTCTCTCTGATCCCGGTGCGCGCCTCGTGTCGGCGGCGCTCGATGCTGGTGTTGTCGTCACCCCGATTCCCGGTGCGTCGGCACTCCTGTCGGCGCTTGTCGCGTCGGGAATCAATTCCGAACGATTCACTTTCTACGGCTTTTTTCCACGCAAAGGGCGCGACCGCGCGTCGACGCTCGCCGAGCTCGCGTCACTGCCACATACTGCAATTGTGTATGAGGCACCGACGAGGCTGGCCGAAACGCTAACAGAGCTCGAAGCACTCGGC
>QHUV01000421.1 GCA_003222065.1 Gemmatimonadota bacterium
CCTGGCGTCTTGTCCGCGAAGCCGTCGATGTCCTTCTCGAGGCCGCGCCGCCGCACATCGCGCTCGAGGCGGTGCGATCGAGACTCCAATCGATTCCCAACGTCGAATCGGTGCACGACCTTCACGTGTGGACCGTAACGTCGGGCGTCGTCGCGATGAGCGTTCATGCCATCGTCAGGCAGCCCGAGCATCACCAGGGCGTCCTCGAGTGCGCTCACGATGTATTACAGGAAATGGGCATTCAGCACGTGACCGTGCAGCTCGAGCGGACCGAGATGTACGAGCGCGAATTGCACCTGCATCCGTGACCTGAGTCGCGCGGAGTGCGTCGGTGGCAGAGAGAATCTGCCCCCATGGACACGATAAGACTCTTCCGCGTCGAAAAGTTGCGCCGGGCCGTTCGCGTCGTCCTCATCGACGGCCGGCGCCTGGAGGGCGACGTGTTCCTCGCCGAGCGGACCAGGGCGCGCGCCGAGCCACAGGAGCCGATCGACCTGCTGAACGAGGAGGCGCCGTTCTTCCCGTTCTTTCTCAATGAGCAGGAAGTGCTGCTCGTCGCGAAGCAGCACGTGTCTCGCGTCGAGACGGCGGCGCCCGATGGCGATCCGTCGTCCGACATGCCCGATGGCGCCATGGCGGTTGAGATTACGCTCATCGACGGCTCAGCGATCAGCGGCTTCGTTCCGCTGGAAAAACGTGGCGAGCAAACCCGACTCCTCGACTTCCTGAACGGCTACGCAAAGCGGTTCATTCCGGTTTTCTGGGGCGAGCAAGTGTGCCTCGTGAACCGACTCCTCATCGCAAGCGTCAGCCAACTGACCTGACATGCCTCAACTCGATCGTCTGCTCTCCGCCGTCATCAATAACAAGGCCGACGCCTTGACCTTGGACGAGGGCGATCCCGCAAAGATGGAAATGCAAGGCGCGTCGCGGGCGGTGACGAAGTCGCCGCTGACCGCGCAGCAGGTTGTCGGGCTCCTCAAGGAGATCGCGCCCCCCGATGCCGGCCGCCAGCTGGACACGGCGAAGTCGGCGGCGTTCACGTACACGTCCGCCGACGGCGCATTCGCGGTCCGCGCCGCCCAGGAAGGCGGTAAGTGGCGTGCCCGCATAACGCCGGGCAGTGGCGTGGCGCGCGCGGACACGGGCAACGGATTCGATCCGCTGGCCGGTGTCCAATCATCGGTATCGTTATTTACGCCCGCGGAAGTCCCCCGGGTGCCGGCCAGGCCAACACCGGCGGCGACGAGGCCGGCGATCGCCACGCCGTTGCCTAACGCGGCCATGCCTAACGTGCCGCGGCCGAGCGCGCCGCCAATGGCGACCGTGAGCCCAATGGCGACGCCGTCGGCCGTGCCGGCTCAGACCGGAGCCGCCCTCGATCATGTCCACGACTTCGAGGGGAGCGAGGAAGCGCGCGCGACGATCGAACAGTTGCTGCGTACGACGGTCGAACGTGGCGCATCGGACCTGCACCTCCGCTGCGGCGAGCCGCCGATCATTCGGCTACATGGTGAGATGCAGCGGCTGGAAGGATGGCGCGCGCTCGAGAACGCGCACCTCGACAGCATGCTCCGCTCGATCATGCCCGAGCGAAATCGCATCGAGTTCGGCGACTCGAACGACACGGACTACGCGCACGAGATTGCCGGCTGCGCGCGCTTCCGCGCCAACGCACTCCGGGATCGCATGGGCGTCGCCGCGGTTTTCCGCCAGATCCCGTCGCAGGTCGTGACCGTCGAGCAGATGCAGATCACCCAAGAGGTCCAGCAGCTCTGCTACCTAACGAAGGGTCTCGTCCTCGTCACCGGACCCACCGGCTCCGGCAAATCGACGACGCTCTGCGCGCTGATCGACATGGTGAATCGCGTGCGCAGCGATCACGTGATCACCATCGAAGACCCGATCGAGTTCGTTCACCCGAACAAGAACTGCATCATCACGCAGCGGCAAGTCGGTGTCCACACCAGGTCGTTCAAGAGCGCGCTCCGTGCCGCGCTCCGTGAAGATCCCGACATCGTTCTCGTCGGCGAGTTGCGCGATCTCGAAACAGTCTCGATCGCGATCGAGACGGCCGAGACGGGCCACCTCGTGTTCGGCACCCTGCACACGACGACGGCGCCGGGGACGATCGACCGCATCATCGATCAATTTCCGGCCGACCGTCAGGAGCAGATCCGGATCATGCTCTCGGACTCGCTCAAGGGCGTCATCTCACAGACGCTCTGCAAGAAGATTGGCGGTGGACGCGTCGCGGCGCGCGAGATCCTTCTCTCGATCCCCGCCGTCGCCAACCTCATTCGTGAGGCAAAAACGTTCCAGGTTCACTCGATCATGCAGACGTCGCGGCGTATCGGTATGGTGACGCTCAACGACGCACTGATCGAACACGTGGATGGTGGCCGTGTCGAGCCGAAGGAAGCCTACATGAAGGCGGTCGACAAGATCAATTTCATGTCGATGCTGAAGCAGCGCGGCCACGACGTCACTTTCGCGGAGACCGATCTCGCGAGCCAGGGACAGGGGAAGGCGAACGAAACACCGGCCTCGAAGCCTGCCCTCAAAGCAGCCGCGAAGCGTTGAGCGTCGAGCGTTGAGCGTGGTTGCTAGGATCTAACACCTAGCACCTAGCACCTAACACCTAGCTCCTAGATCCTTCTCAAGTTCTCGTATCGGCGTCGTCGCTTTCTTCTGGCGAAAGCTGAAAGGCATCGTCTTGGGATGTGCCCTCCATAAGCTCGCCGCGACACTTCTCGTATTCGTCGCGCTCAGCGTAGCCGTAGCCGCCGAGCACTTCACCACCACGCATGTAATCGTGACCGTAGCCTCGCCCGTGGGGATAATTCTCCAGCGAAGCCTCGTCGTTCTCATTCAAGGGCCACCTCCTTGCGAAGGGCGTCTCCGACTGTTCAACCGCATTGTGCAGTGGTCTCAGTTCTGACG
>QHUV01000422.1 GCA_003222065.1 Gemmatimonadota bacterium
GTCGTGAACGAGGGGCTCGTTGTCGAGAGCAGCGAGCCGATTGCCTTCGATCACGACTGCCGCGAAGGAATTTGTGGGTCGTGCGGTATGATGATCAATGGCGTCGCGCATGGTCCGATGCGCGCGACGGCAACGTGTCAACTGCACATGCGGCATTTCAAAGATGCCGACGTCGTCTGGATCGAGCCCTGGCGCTCAAAGGCATTTCCGGTCGTGAAGGACCTCGTCGTGAATCGTGACGCGCTCGATCGCGTCGTCGCCGCGGGCGGATTCATCAGCGTGAACACGGGCAGCGCACCGGAAGCGAACTCGCTGCCGGTGCCGAAGCAGGACGCCGACGACGCCATGGATGCCGCGGCATGCATCGCGTGCGGTGCGTGCGTCGCCGCCTGCCCGAATGGTTCGGCGTCGCTGTTCACGGCGGCGAAAGTCTCGCATCTCGGTCTGCTCCCCCATGGTCAACCGGAACGGATGCGCCGCGCGCTGCGGATGGTTGCGCAGATGGACGTCGAAGGCTTTGGGCACTGCACGCTGTTCGGCGAATGCCAGGAGGCGTGTCCGAAGGACATCAGCATCGATACGATCGCGAGAATGAATCGCGATTATGTCCGCGCGACCGTTATGCACCGTGAGGAGAAAGCGTTGGCAGGTTCGGGCTAGCTGGCCCGGTTGGTGCAGCCCCGGTCGTGACTTCGACGACGAGGGCACGTGGTGGAACGGCCTCAAGAAAATCCCGCTCGGCGCGAACGATTCCGGGACGGAGAAGCCCAGCTCGGAGGCGCCGACGCGGTGGAGAAAACGACGTACGTCGTGGGCAAAGGCACCGACCCGAACGCGCGAAAGGGCGCCGGACCCGCGGCGACCGTCCCGAGCAAGGGAGCGCCAATGTTGGTGATCGGCGTGATCGCCGTAATCGCCGCGCTGGTGGCGCTGGCGTATCTCGTCGGAATAATGCGGTAGCGGCGAACGCTGTCATGCGCCAGCTCATGCATCGCGACGTCGACTGATGAGCCCAGCCCAGAGCGGTCAGTTGAGAGCAATCAGCCGTGAGCAACATCTCCATCAGCGCCGCGGACGAGGTCAGTTGAAGCGTCAGATCTTGGGAAGCGTCACTCCCTGCTGACCCTGGTATTTCCCTTTCTTGTCCTTGTAGGAGACCGCAGGCTCTTCGTCGCCGCGAAAGAAGAGAACCTGCGCGATCCCTTCGTTCGCGTAGATCTTCGCGGGAAGGGGAGTGGTGTTCGAGATTTCGAGCGTGACGTACCCCTCCCACTCGGGCTCGAAGGGCGTGACGTTGGTGATGATGCCGCAGCGCGCGTACGTCGACTTGCCGACCGTCACGGTGAGCACGTTGCGCGGAATGCGGAAGTATTCGACGGAGCGCGCCAGCGCAAACGAATTGGGCGGCACGATGCACACGTCGCCCTCGAACTCCACGAAGGACTTCGGATCGAAGTTCTTTGGATCCACGACGGAATTGAGCACGTTCGTGAAAATGCGAAACTCGCGCGCCACGCGCATGTCGTAGCCGTATGAGCTGACGCCATAGGAGATCACACCGGCGCCAACCTGACTTTGCTCGAATGGCTCGATCATCCGCTGCTCGGCGGCCATGCGCGTGATCCAGCGGTCGGACATCAAAGACATGCGTTGCGCGTTGAGCGTGGTGCGTTGAGCGTAGAGCGTGGGTGAGCGCGTGGCGGAAGGTAGATGAAGCCGGCCCCGACGCCAAGCGCGTGGCACGACATTTCCTCGCGATCTCGGCCGCTCTCGCGCTCTGCGCTCCACGCGCAACGCTCTACGCATGCCGTTGACACTGCATCTCGGACCCAGATAACTTTCGCCTACTTAGTGAAAGATTTCACGAAGTCGGGAGATTATGGAACGCGCGTACGTGCCGGTTCTACTGCTTCTCGGGTTCGTGGTGTTCAATGCAGTGTTGATGTTGGGCCTTTCGGCGCTGACGCTGCGCGCGCGACCGACGCCGGTGAAGCAGACGGCGTATGAGTCCGGCATCCCGCCACTCGGTGACGCGCGCGAGCGCTTCTCCGTGAAGTTCTACATGGTGGCGGTGCTCTTCATCATCTTTGACATCGAGACCGTCTTCATGATTCCGTGGGGCGCGCACTTTCGGCAGCTGTCGTGCGCGCGTCCCGTGATCGCCGGCGTGTGTCCAGCGGGTCAGGTGTCGCTCTTCGGCTTCGTCGAGATGGTGGTGTTCATCGTCATTCTGCTCGTCGGCTTCATCTACGTGTGGAAGAAGGGAGCACTGCAATGGGACTGAGCCGGCGACCAGATTCCGCGGCGGCGCGGGTCGTGACTGGCGGCGAGCCGTGGATCGCGACGCGTCTGGACTTTCTCGTGAATTGGGCGCGCGCCAATTCGCTGTGGCCGATGCCCTTCGGCACGGCGTGTTGCGCCATCGAGTTCATGGCGACTGCCGCGAGTCGTTATGATCTGGCGCGCTTCGGCATGGAGCGGCAGAGCTTCTCCCCTCGTCAGG
>QHUV01000036.1 GCA_003222065.1 Gemmatimonadota bacterium
TCATGCTCCTCGACGGCAGCCACGACGACTCGGCGATCATCGACGAGGTAGATCGCGCCGTCGCCCGGGGTGATCTCGATCTCGGCGACGCGCCGCAACGCACCGCCATTGTCGCGGCGGTAGGTCGCGCAATTCAACAGCTCTACCTGTGCGGGCTCATGATCGCGTGAGCGGGTTCCGGTGGACTCGAGGTGGCCATGGCAGCCGATCGCGATCGTTTCCGAATTGAGCTCGATGTCGACGCTGGCCTCGCCCGGCAGCCGCGGCCAGCGCCACCGCGTCAGCAAAATGAGCCGGCGGTGGGTGCTTTTCGTATCGCTCTCATCGGCGACTTCAGCGGCCGCGCCAGTCGCGGTGTCGTCCAAACGGGAAAGGACATCGCCCGGCGCCGTCCAGTGCGTGTCGATCGTGACACGCTCGACGATGCCGTTGCGCGGCTCGCACCGACGCTCGCGTTGCGGTTCGGTACGAGCGATGAGGACTCAGCCATCACGTTTTCATCGCTCGACGACTTCCATCCCG
The DNA here is from genome assembly GCA_003222065.1 of Gemmatimonadota bacterium. Classification (GTDB taxonomy): domain Bacteria; phylum Gemmatimonadota; class Gemmatimonadetes; order Gemmatimonadales; family Gemmatimonadaceae; genus AG2. The sequence goes on from QHUV01000036.1 coordinate 523, forward strand.
ATCGGCTCTACGATCGGCTGCCTCGTTTTCGCGCGCTGCGTGACGCCCTCGCTCTCGCGGACGCGTCAACGGAGCTAACGCGCTCCGTTGGGACGGGCGGCCCGCCGACAACGCTCGCCACGCCCTCCGGCATTCTCGACGCCATTCTGGGTGCCGCGCCAGCCCCTCCAGGCGGCGAGGCGCTCGCGAGGACTCCTTCTGGCGCCACACTGCAGACACGGAATGACGGCGGCCTCTCCGAGTTCGTGCAGAAGGCGCTCGCGCCGCACCTTGTCGCGTCTCCGGATCCGTCGCAGGCCGAGCGGCGCGCTCAGGTCGATGCCGCGATCACCTCGGAGATGCGGGCCCTGTTGCACCACCCTCATTTTCAAGCGCTGGAAGCGATGTGGCGCGGGGTGGCGGAGGTCGTTAGGCGGCTCGACACCGATGCCAATCTTCAGCTTTACCTCATTGATGTCTCGCGGGACGAGCTAGCGGCCGATCTTGCCGCGGGGGTCGAGGCAAGCGGTTTCTATCGCCTGCTTGTCGATGGCAGTGTCGGCATGCCCGGGACGCCGGCCTGGGCCGTACTCGCGGGCTTGTTCTCGTTAGGCGGCGACGAAGCTGAGCTCTCTCTCCTGGCGGAGCTCGGGGCCATCGCTGGCGATGCGCGAGCGCCATTCGTTGCCGGCGCGAGCCCGGTCCTCGCCGGAGCGACATCGATCGCTGCGAGCCCCGATCCCGACGACTGGATCGAAGCGACACCGCGAGGTTGGACGGCGCTGCGCGCATCCACGGTCGGTTCGCACATCGGCCTCGCGCTGCCGCGCATTTTGCTCCGAATGCCCTACGGCGAACGCACGGATGCGTGCGAGCTGTTCGCGTTCGAGGAGTTTGCGCCTGGCATCCGTCCCGAGCACGACAGCTACCTTTGGGGAAGTGGAAGTCTCGCCGTTGCACTCCTGCTTGGCGAGGCTTTTTCCGAAACCGGTTGGACGTTGAGACCTGGCCATGAGATCTCCGGTCTTCCTCTGCACGTGTATCGAGACGACGGCGAAGTGGTGGCGACGCCCTGCGCCGAAATCGTGCTCAGCGAGCGGATCGCCGCGCGGCTGCAGGACCGCGGCCTGACGCCGGTGCTCAGCGTGCGTGACACCGGAGGGGTCGTAGTTCCTGTTCTCCGCTCGATTGCCGATCCCCCAGCGCGGTTGGCTGGTCGCTGGACGAGTAATGCCGACGGCGACTGAGAGCGCGTGGAGGACGGAGCCATTTCGGCTCGGTACCCCGGATCAATACGCGCGCATTCGGGAGCTTCTCGTGCGCGCGGGTTTTGAGGAGACGCCAATTTGTGCACGTGCCGGCGTCTCCGCCGTCCACGACTTTCCGCGACCGGAAGATCGCGCGGCGTTCAAGGACATCACCGATCCGCAATCGCTCTTCGTTAGGCTCCTGCTTGATGGCGAGCACGTGCCGTGGACCCTTGTCCGCTCGATGCTGTCGGTCGACGATCTGCGGACCCTCGAGACGTTAGGGTTACTGCACACGCCGCAGGGCGAGGCCGAGCTGTGCGCGGCGACAGTGGCCATCTATCCGCTCGAGGAGCTCTATATCGCCTCCGACCGTCGTCACGGATTCGACGCCACCAGCACGGTGCCGCCGTCGGATCTCGTCTTCTCGCCGATTACACGGGAAACGCAGCGCTTCCTACGCCTGATGCCTCGTGATTCGTGCGACCATCTTCTCGATCTCTGCACTGGCACCGGCGTCGCCGGCTTGATTGCCGCCGCTAAGTTCGCACGGCAGGTAACTCTCGTCGACATCGCCGCTCGGTCTGTCCATTTCGCTGAATTCAACGTCGCGCTGAATGGCCTGACGAACGTCCGCGTGCTGCAGGGCGACACCTACGAGCCGCTTGGAGACGAGCAGTTTGACGTCATCGTCGCCCATCCACCGTATGTGCCATCGCTCGAGACCGAATTTGTCTTTCGGGATGCGGGCGAGGACGGAGAGGACGTGACTCGCCGAATGCTGGCCGGCCTCGCCGCACACCTTCGTCCAGGCGGTCAGTTCTTCTGTGAGTGTATGCTCACCGAGCGGCGCGGTGCCGTGCTCGAGAAGCGGGTTCGCGACATGCTCGGGTCGACGGAGGAGGAGTTCGACCTCGTGCTCGTGCAGGGGCGAGCGTTGGACCCGCTACACTTTTTCGCCGATCAGGCACAGGCGGGCTATGCGAGCTTCGAGCGTCTGCCGCGCTGGAGCGACATCCTGGAGCGCCTGCAGATTCAGCAGCTCGTGTTCACGTCGCTTCTGGCTCAGCGCCGAGCCACGCCGCGTCCGGTGATCACGACGCGCCGCGCCCTCTCGCCTCTCACGAGCGCGGCGGATCTTCAGTGGGTGCTCCGCTGGATGGTGGGGACCGGCGATTGGGATGTCGCGGACTCGCGGCGCCTGCTCGCCACCCGGCCGCGTACCCTGCCGCGGACGGAATTGCGCTCGCGCTCGACGCTGCAAGACGGACAATGGTCGGTCGAGGAATGTCAGCTGGTGACGCTGGCACCCTTTGCGGTCGAAGCGGCGTGCCCCAATTGGTACGCCACTTTGCTGCAGTTCTGCGATGGACGGATGACGGCGCGCGAGCACTTGCAGTATCTCCGTGACACCCACGCGGTTCCCGATACGGCGCCAGAGGACATGTTCGCGATGATGATCCGACAGTTGGTCGATGCGGGCCTCGTAGAGATCGACGAATTTCGATTGCCGGACGCGACGGCGATGCGGGAGAGCGTGGTGGCGCGGGAGCGGGCGACTGGAACGCTCCCTATCGAGCGCGCCGATTAGGGCGGACTGTTGCAGAGCCGCCGCAGTCGCAATGACTTCGGCCTTGTCAACCTTCCTTGACGCTGGCGTTTACCGGGTGCATGATAGGCCGCGCTGACGGTTGGTTCGCATGTGCGACTAGCCCGGGCAGTGTGTAATGGCGGCACGATCACCGGCGAGTGTTCGCACCCCTCGATGGCCTAACGCCGCACAATTTACGAGCAGTTCGCGCCCATCCCCCTCGAGCGCGGCGCTGCGCATTTTTTTCCCGACACCTGGAGCACACTATGGCACGCGAGGGCACACAGAAAAAGCTGGAGCGTGTCCGGCCGCCACGCGTCAACATCAGCTACGATGTGGAAACCGGTGGAGCGGTCGAGACAAAAGAGCTTCCGTTCTTGATGGGAGTGCTCGCTGATCTCAGCGGGAACCCGGCGGAAGCCCTACCGCGCCTCAAGGACCGCAAGTTCGTCGAGGTCACACCGGACAACTTCGACGCGGTGTTGAAGAGCATGAAGCCACGCGTCCAGTTCACGGTCGCGAACAAGTTGCAGCCGGAATCCGGCGGGAAGATCGGCGTCGACATCACGTTCGAGAGTCTCGACGACTTCAGCCCCGAAGCCGTGGCGCGCCGCGTCGGACCACTCAAGGAGCTTCTCGAGCTGCGGACAAAGCTCGCGGATCTGCGCGGCAGTCTCCAGGGCAATGACAAGCTCGAAGAGATTCTTCAGAGTACGCTCAACGATGCTGGGGCCATGAAGAAGCTCGAATCGGAAGTCGGACTCCAGGGAGGCACCGATGCCTGAGACGCAGGCGCAAGGCCAGCCGCAGAGCACCTTCGACGCAACGGCGGAGGTCAGCCTCCTCGACAAGATCGTCGACCAGGGGCGGCTCGGCCGCGACGCGGCCACCAAAGAGCGTGGCAAGGAGCTCGTCAAGAACTTCGTCACCGAGGTGCTCAAGGGCACGGTGACGATCGCCGCCGACACGGAGGCGATGATCAATGCCCGGATCGCGCAGATCGATGACTTGATCTCGACGCAGCTCAACGAGGTCATGCACCATCCCGAGTTCCAGAAGCTGGAAGGGACTTGGCGCGGCCTCAAGTATCTGCTGGGCAACACCGAGACCGGCGAGAAGCTGAAGATCAAGGTCTTCAACGTCTCGAAGAAGGATCTCCTCAAAGATCTCCAGAAGGCGCCAGAGTTCGATCAGAGCGCGCTGTTCAAGAAGGTCTACGAGGAGGAGTTTGGGGTATTTGGCGGCACGCCGTTCGGGGCGCTCATTGGCGACTACGAGTTCGGCAAGGGTGGTCAGGACGTCGAGCTGTTGGAAAAAATCTCGCAGGTCGCAGCCGCGGCACACGCACCGTTCATCACGAACGCGAATCCGGAGATGTTCAACCTGGAGAGCTATACCCAGTTGGACGCTCCGCGCGACATGGCGAAGATCTTCGACACCACGGAGTACGCAAAGTGGAAGAGCTTCCGCCAGAGCGAGGACTCCCGCTACGTGGCGCTGACGCTCCCCCGCATTCTCATTCGACAGCCGTACGGCCGCGATACCGTTCCCGTGGAGGACTTCGACTACGAGGAGCGCGTGGACGGCACCGACCACTCGAGGTACGCGTGGGCGGGGGCCGCGTGGGCGATGGCCTCGCGTATTACGCAGGCGTTCGCCAGCTACGGCTGGTGTGCGACGATCCGCGGCGTCGAAAGTGGCGGTCTCGTAGAAGGGCTGCCGGTGCACAACTTTAGAACCGAGTCGGGCGACATCGCCATGAAGTGTCCGACCGAGTCGCCGATTTCCGACCGGCGCGAGAAGGAATTGGCAGATCTCGGCTTCGTGCCCCTCGTGCACTGCAAGGGGACGGATTACGCGGCGTTCTTCAGCGTGCAGTCGGCGCAAAAGGCGAAGATCTACGATTCCGACGCGGCAACGGCCAACGCGCGCATCTCCGCGCAGCTCCCGTACATGTTCGCCGTGTCCCGCTTCGCGCATTACCTGAAGGCGATGATGCGCGACAAGATCGGCGGCTACACCTCGCGCGGCGAAGTCGAACGCTTCCTCAACAACTGGATCAACAACTACACGGTAGCGAACGACGACGTTGGCTTCGAGATGAAGGCGAAGAATCCGCTGAAGGAGGCACGCATCGAGGTCGTCGAGATTCCAGGAAAGCCGGGTGCGTATCGCGCCGTCGCATTTCTCCGTCCGCACTTCCAGCTGGACGAGCTGACGATGTCGATGCGGTTGGTGGCGGACCTGCCGGCGCCGGCAAAGTAGAGCAGACCCGGCCGAGCGCCGGTCACGAGCGCATTGCTCAAAGTTTACAATGCGCTCGTGACCGTCGATACGGCGCCGGGGCGTGCGACGTGTTACCGTAGTCGCGCGCAAAGACAAGAGGGCCCTCGAGAAAACACTTCCCGTTCAACCACCCTCACCACGTTCGGCGCGGAGAACTCCCATGGCTGCGGTTGACTATTTCCTCAAGATCGACGGTATCGAAGGCGAGTCCGCTGACTCCAAGCACAAGAGCGAGATCGAGCTTGAGAGCTGGAGCTGGGGCGAGACGAACGCCGGCTCTCACCACGCGGGCGGCGGCGGCGGAGCGGGCAAAGTCCAGATGCAGGACTTCCACTTCGTCATGAAGCACAACAAGGCTTCACCGAAGCTGTTCCTCGCCTGCGCCGGCGGCGATCACATCAAGAAGGCGCAGCTGACGTGCCGCAAGGCGGGCAAGGACCAGCAGGAGTTCCTCGTCGTAAAGTTCGAGGATCTGCTTGTCAGCTCGTATCAGGCCGGCGGCAGCGCACAGGCGCAGATCATTCCGCAAGATCAGATTTCGCTCAACTTCGCCAAGATCGAGGTCGAGTACAAAGAGCAGAAGCCCGACGGATCGCTCGGCTCGCCGGTGAAGGCTGGTTGGAGTCTGAAAGAGAACAAGAAGATCTAACTAGCTCCGCTGCACTCGACGGCGCCGGTCCGACCCACGCCGGCGCCTTCTCTCCGGCCGCCGCCACGGCGGCCGGCTGTGCTTCACGGGCTGCTCGCTGGCGCTCGCTGTCCGTGAAGCACTCGCTCGCTGGCGCTCGCGAGAAGCCTATGCTCGACGTCGTCGGCCAGGGAAGCAAGGAAGCGGAGATGGGTGCGCTCTTGTATCACAGCGCCCTCCATGCGGAGCGGCTCCGGCAGGGGATGTTCGAAACGGGGGGCTTCCCGCTTACGTCTCCGCCAAAGCCAGTTTCGGGAACGCTAAACGGTAAGCCCTTCCAATCGCTCACCGATGCCGACCCACGAATCGGCGCGCGCCTCGAGCTCTTTGCGGCCGGTCAGTACACCTGGATCCCATTCGAGCACATCGAGTCCATGCGGATGTTGCCGCCGAAGCGGTTACGGGACATGCTGTGGGCTCCCGCGATCGTGCGCACCGCGGAGTCGTTCCGCGGCATGGAGCTCGGCGAGGTCATCGTCCCCGCGATTGCGCCACTCACCTGGCGACATGCCGACGGCGCCGTACGCCTCGGCCGAGTCACTCAGTGGCAGCCGCTCGATGACGACTCCGAAGCACCGATCGGCCAAAAGCTGTTTCTCGTCGACGACGAGGAGTTTCCAATTCTCGAACTCCGCGAGCTGACGATCGCGTCGCCTCTGCTTTCCGTAGCCGACTGAGTCCCATGCCGCTGCGCGACGAACTGCTGACTCCCATTCCCGGCACGAATCCTGGCGGGGCTGAGCTGCGCTACGATCCGCTCTATGACAAGATCAAAGAGGCTCGTCGCGAGGACGAAGACATCCCGCAAGGCGATTGGCAGGTCACGCGCAAAACAGCCGACTGGCCGCAGGTCATCAAGCTGACGAAGGACGCCCTAACGACGAAGTCGAAAGACTTGCAGTTGGCCGTTTGGCTCTCGGAGGCGCTACTGCGGCGCGAGGGCTTTGCCGGGTTTCGCGGTGCGATCGATATGCTCGTCGGACTGCTCGAGCAGCACTGGGCCCACCTGTATCCGCCGATCGAAGACGGCGACGCGGAGATGCGCGCTGGTCCACTCGAATGGTTAGGCATCAAACTCGAGCTGCCGGTGCGACGTGTCGCGCTCAACCGCGCCGGTCACGGCTGGCTACAGTATCAGGAGGCCCGCACGGTTCCCACGGAGATCGATGCGAGTGGGGATCAGGCGAAAGCCGAAACTCGTCAGGCGCTCGTTGCCGAAGGCAAGACGACACCTGAAGACTTGGAGAAGGGCTTTCAGTCGACGCCCAAGGCTTGGTTCAAGACCCTCGTCGCCGACATCGACGGGACGCTCGAGTCCCTTCACAACCTCGACGAGCTCTCTCGAGAGCGTTTTGGCGAGGCGGCGCCGAACTACTCTCGCCTTCGCGTCGCGCTCGAGGAAGTGCAGCGCACGGCAAAGCAGCTCCTGAAGCGAAGACTGGAGCTGGATCCCGACCCCGTCGACGGTGCAGCCAACGAGAGCATCGCCGCCGTCGCGGTTCCCGACGGAGTCGTGCTTCCGGGTTCGATCGGTGCGCAGCTGGCGCCACAACCGACCTCACGCGAAGATGCCGCCAATCGCATCGCTGCCGGCGCAAAGTTCCTCCGGCAGAGCGACCCGACGAATCCCGCGTCATTTCTCTTGCTCCGCGGTTTTCGATGGGGTGAGCTGCGTGCCTGTGGACGGAATCCGGATCCGCGCCTTCTCGAGGCGCCGACAACGCAAACTCGAACGCAACTCAAATCGCTCCTTCTCGACGCGAAGTGGGAAGCGCTGCTTGAGACATGCGAAGGCGTGATGGCTGCGCCGCAGGGACGCGGCTGGCTCGATCTGCAGCGGTACGCGCTCACGGCGTGCGACGAGCTGGGATCCGACTATCAGTTCGTGGGCGCTGCGCTCCGCGGTGCACTGCGATCGCTGCTCACGGATCTGCCCGCCCTCGTCGACATGACGATGATGGACGACACGCCGACGGCGAACGCCGAGACGCGTGCCTGGCTCAAGGGGATTCTCGAAGTCGAGGCAGCGCCGGCGCACGAGGTGGCGGAGAGCATCGCGGCCGAAGTGCCGCGCCTTCGTGGTGGCCGAAGCGCGGCACTCGCCGAAGTGCGGGCCGGTCGCACCGACCGCGCTATCGCGTTGCTCATGCGCGAAGCGTCGACGGAGAAGACGCGACGCGGACGCTTTCTCGTGCAGACGGAGTTGGCCAGCATCATGGTCGACGCCAATCATCACGCTGTCGCGCAGCCAATACTGGAGGAGCTGATCGGGTACGTCGAAGCGCACAAGCTCGAGGAGTGGGAGACGGGCGACGTTGTCGCGCGTCCGCTGGCGCTGCTCTACCGCTGTCTCGAGCGAGGGGACGGCGATGCCGGGACGAGGCACGCGCTGTATTTGCGCATCTGCCGGCTCGACCCGCTGCAAGCAATCGGTTTCGCGCAGGCGGGAGCAGCTGGAGGCTCGCACGATGACCAAACGTGAGATCGAGCGGAGCGTTCAACCGTCGTTGCTCGACCGTCTGACCGATCACGACCCGCGAAACAACCTCGAGGGACGGATCGGATACTTGGAATCAGTGCGGCAATTCAAGGCCGGGCTGCAGCGAGATCTTGAGTGGTTGCTCAACACGCGGCGCATCCCGATCGCCGCGCCCGATGAGCTCGAGGAGCTGGGCCGATCGACGTACCACTACGGGCTTCCCGACGTCACGTCGATCAGTCGCGACTCGCACGAGGCGCGCGACCGGTTGCTCCGTCGCGTGGAAGACGCGATCACCATGTTTGAACCGCGACTGGCCAACGTCAACATCGCGGTCGTCGAGATGGAGGGGGAGGAGCACCGCCGCGAGCTGCGCTTCCACGTCGAGGGCACGCTCCTCATGGACCCGACGCCTGAACAGGTCATCTTCGACACCGTCCTGCACTTCGCGAGTGGCGCGTACGAGATAGAAGGTGCCGGCGGATCCGCCGCGGGAGCTTCCCGTGGGACGTGAGGAGCTGCTCCACTATTACGAGCGCGAGCTCGCATACGTCCGCCGAATGGGGGCGGAGTTCGCGCAGCGCTATCCGAAGATCGCTGGCCGCCTGCAACTCGAGCCGACGAAGTGCGAGGATCCGCACGTCGAGCGGGTGATCGAAGCGTTCGCGTTTCTTGCCGCGAGAGTGCATCTCAAGATCGACGATGACTTCCCGGAGGTCACGGAGTCGGTCCTCAACATCGTCTATCCGCATTACATTCGCCCGATTCCGTCGATGTCGATTGCCGAGCTACGCATCGACGTCGAGCAGGGCGTGCCGCCGACGGGTTTTCGCGTGCCGCGCGGCACGCCACTCTTTTCGCGTCCCGTGGACGGCGTACCGTGCAAATTCCGCACGTGCTACGACACCACGCTGTGGCCGTTCACGCTCACGAACGCACAATGGCTGACACCGGACCGGCTCAAGCCATCAGTCCGGTTGGGCGACGCTGTCGCCGCGTTGCGCCTCGAGTTGCGTTGCCTGCCCGGCGTCACGTTTTCGCAGCTCGATCTGCGGAGCTTGCGAATGTTTCTCAACGGCGAGAGCAACCTCGTCTACCCGCTCTACGAGCTGCTCGCGAACAATCGCCGCGACATCGTCGTCCGTGAGGCCGGTGTTGCCAAGCCAAAGACAATCACGATCGACGCCGACATGCTGCAGCCGGTCGGCTTCGGGCCGAACGATGGTATGCTGCCGTACCCGGGCAGGTCATTTCAGGCGTATCGCCTGTTGCAGGAGTATTTCGCGTTCCCGGAGAAGTACCTGTTCTTCGATCTTGCTGGCCTCGACGCACTGCGCGAGGCAGGCACGGGCAGCAGTGTCGAGATCATCGTTCCGATCAGCGCGTTCGAGCGCGCCGATTGGCGACACATGCTCGAAGCCGGCGTGAGTGCATCGACGATCCGCCTTGGCTGCACACCGATCGTCAATCTCTTCCCGCAAGTCGCTGAGCCATTGCTGCTCACGCAACGGCGACATGAGTACACGCTCGTGCCTGACGCACATCGGCGCGTCACGACGGAGGTGTTCTCCATCGATGATGTGGTCGCCGTCGCGCCGGAGTCCGGGGAGACGCAACGCTTCGAGCCGCTGTACTCGCATCGGCACTCGGCGAACGGTCATGGCGGTGCGTACTGGCTCGCGAAGCGGCGATTCAGCGGGTGGCGAAGTGACGTCGGCACGGATGTCGTGCTCTCGTTCGTCGATCTCTCGGGGCGCGTCGTTTATCCGGAGTTCGAGGTGGTCACCGCCCGTCTGACGTGCTTCAATAGCGATCTGCCGAGTCGTTTGCCATTCGGCAACGAACGCGGTGATTTCGAGCTCGACCGCGGAGGTCCCGTGCGCGCGGTCGTCGCGCTCGTGAAGCCGACGCGTGTCGTGCAACCCCCGTTAGGCTCGCCGCAGGTCTGGCGGCTGGTGTCGCAGCTGTCGCTCAACTATCTGTCGCTCACCGACGACATCGCGCCGGAAGAGGGCCAGGATGGCAAAGGCACGGAGGCGTTGCGCGAGGTGCTTCGCCTCCACGACTTCAGCGGCGAGCCGGCGGTGCGCCGGCAAATCGAAGGTGTTCTCGCCGTGCGAAGCGCACCGGCGTTCGCGCGCATCGCGACCGAGCATGGGTTGAGCTTCGCGCGCGGCCGACGGGTCGAGCTCGAGCTCGATGAGGAACAGTTCACCGGCGCGGGCGGCTATCTCTTCGCCAGCGTGTTGGAGCACTTCTTCGGACTCTACGCATCGATCAACAGCTTCTCCACGCTCACCGCGCGATCGCGGCAGCGGAAAGGAGGAATACGAGAATGGCCGCCGAGAGCGGGCTGGAAGCCGCTGCTGTAAACGCGGGCCTTGCGTATGTGCCTGTGACGTCCGCGTCCGCGGACGTCACAGGCGGCTCATCAGAAGCCGACGTCGACGCGCCGGCCGAAGCGCAGCGTTTGCTCGATCGCTTGTTCGCGGAACCCTGGTCGTTCGAGTTTTTCCAGGCGATGCATCTGTTGGAGCGGCTGCAGCCGGAACGCACTGGCGTCGGCGGCTTCGGCGATCCTCGCCAGGAAGCCGTCCGCCTAACGAGCGCACCGAGTGTTGCCTTTCCGGCGAGCGAGATTCAGGGTCTCGAGAAGCGCGACGGACAGCCGCAGATGGCGGTGAACTTCCTGGGACTCACCGGCCCGCAGGGTACGCTCCCGCTCGCGTACAGCCTGTACGTCGCGGAGCGGGTACGCGCCGGAGATCACACGCTCAAGGAGTTTCTCGGGATCTTCGATCATCGCATGCTCTCGCTGTTTTATCGTGCGTGGAAGAAGACGCACGTCGGCGTTGCGCATGGCGACGCCTCGCGTGACTGGTTGACGCGGAATCTGCTCGACCTGGTGGGATTCGGGGGTGACGCGCTTCAGCGACGCCTACCGGTCGACGACGCGGCGCTGCTGTTCTATACGGGTCTGCTCTCGCTCCCGACGCGTCCAGCGACGGGACTCGAGCAACTGCTCGCCGATTTCTTCGGGGTGCCGGTAACCGTGGAACAGTTCGTCGGCGCCTGGTATCCGCTCGAGCGCGCCACGCAGTCGGAGCTTGGCGACGACGCGACCGCGTCGTCGCAGCTTGGCCTCGGCGCCGTCGCCGGCGACGAGATCTGGGATCAGCAGTCGCGCGCTCGCGTGCGCGTCGGCCCGCTGGGTCGCAAACAGTACGACGATTTTCTTCCCGGCGGCAGCGCCTACGAGCCATTGCGGGCGATCACGCGGTTCTACGCGAACGATCTGATCGACTTCGAGATCCAGCTCGTGCTTGCCGGCGAGGAGGTGCCGCCCTGCCGGCTAGGCGACGATACGCCGCTTCCGTTGAGTTGGTGCACATGGCTTACGACCAAGCCGTTAGGCCGGAACCCGGATGACACCGTATTTACGCTGTAGTCGCGCGCGAAGCGCGCTCGCACCTAGCACCTAGCACCTAGCACCTAGCACCTAGCACCTAAGCACCTCGTCCCTAGCCCTTCGTCCAATGTCCGTAAACCTTCGCGCTCTCATCGCCAAGCTCAGCCCGACGACGCGCGGCGCCGTCGAGGCAGCGGCAGGGCTCTGCCTCTCGCGCACGCATTACGACGTCGAGGTCGAGCACTATCTGGTGAAGCTCCTCGACTCGACCGACAGCGACTTCGCGTTCGTCCTGCGGCACTACGCGATCGATCGGTCGCGTCTCGCGTCAGACCTGGCGAAGAGCCTCGATCATTTGAAGACCGGCAACGCGCGCACGCCGGCGTTCAGTCCGCACCTCGCGCGTATGCTCACCGAGGCGTGGACGCTCGGCTCCGTCGACTATGGCGCGGGCCAGGTACGCACCGGTCATACGATCCTCGCCCTCCTCGCCGACGACGATCTCGCGCGCATGGTGAAAGACGTCAGCCGCGAATTCACCAAGATCCCGGTCGAGTCGCTACGCAAGGATCTGCCCGCGATCACCGCGCAGTCCGCGGAGGAAGCGACGACGCAGCGCGGCGCCGAAGCGGGGTCGGTGCCTAACGCTCCGCGCGCCGGCGGCAAAACGCCGAATCTCGATTCGTACACGATCAACCTCACCGAGCGCGCCAAGCAAGGCAAGATCGATCAGGTGCTCGGTCGCGATTTCGAGATTCGGCAGGTAATCGACATCCTCCTCCGGCGGCGACAGAACAATCCGATTCTCGTCGGCGAGGCGGGCGTCGGCAAGACGGCCGTGATCGAAGGCTTCGCCTTGCGCATCGCCAATGGCGACGTCCCCTCGGTGCTCCGCAACGTCACGCTGCGCACGCTCGACCTCGCGCTCCTTCAGGCGGGCGCGGGCGTCAAAGGCGAATTCGAGAATCGCTTGAAGGGATTGATCGAAGAGGTGAAGAACTCGCCGACGCCGATCATTCTTTTCATCGACGAAGCGCATACCATGATCGGGGCCGGTGGCGCGGCGGGGCAAAACGATGCCGCCAATCTCCTCAAGCCGGCGCTCGCGCGCGGTGAACTGCGCACGCTCGCCGCGACAACATGGTCGGAATACAAGAAATACTTCGAGAAGGATCCGGCGCTCGCGCGTCGATTCCAACTCGTGAAGGTCGAGGAGCCGAGCGAAGAGGTGTGCGCGCAGATGCTGCGCGGCATCGTGCCGCCGCTCGAGGCGCATCACAATGTGCGGATCATGGATGACGGTCTCGAGGCCGCGGTGCGGCTCTCGCATCGATACCTCCCCGACCGCCAGCTTCCCGACAAGGCCGTCAGCGTACTCGACACGGCCTGCGCCCGGCTCGCGTTAGGCCAGAATACCACCCCCTCGACGATCGAAGCGGCGCAGCGGCGGCTCGAAGATCTCGCCGTCCAGCGGCGTGTGCTCGAGCGCGAAGCGGCGGTCGGCGCCAATCACGACGAGCGCTTAGCGTCGATCCAGCAACAGCGATTCCAAACCGAGGCGGAGCTGACGTCACTCAACGCGCGTTGGGAGTTGGAAAAAACTCTCGTCCAGCGCATTCGCGAGATACGTGAACAGCTCGAGCAGCAGGTCGCACGGAAGCGTCGCGCGTCCGCGGCGATAGCGGCCGTGAAGGTAGATGGCGCCGGTGTCGACGCCTCCGCGGTGCAGGAAGCGGCGACGACGGAGGCGCAGGCGATGGCGAGCGCGGACGAGTTGCGCGCCGAGCTCGCGACGCTGAACGAACAATTGGAGGCGCTGCAGGGCGACAGCCCGCTGATGCGGGTTTGCGTCGACGCGTCGCTCGTCGGCGAAGTCGTTTCCGGCTGGACCGGTGTGCCCGTCGGAAAGATGCTGCGCGACGACCTGGCGATGGTGCTGCAGCTGGAGCGCCATCTCGAGCAGCGTGTCATCGGACAGAATCACGCACTGGAATACATCAGTCGCCGCGTGCGCACGTCGCGCGCTGGAATCGAAGATCCCAACAAACCGAAGGGCGTCTTCATGCTCGTCGGCCCGTCTGGCGTCGGCAAGACGGAAACTGCATTGGCTATTTCTGACCTGCTTTATGGCGGTGAGCAGAATCTCATCACCATAAATATGTCGGAATTCCAGGAGGCACATACCGTTTCTACTCTCAAGGGGTCGCCTCCGGGTTACGTCGGCTACGGCGAAGGCGGCGTGTTGACCGAAGCCGTTAGGCGCCGTCCATACTCGGTCGTTCTCCTCGACGAGGTCGAAAAGGCCCATCCCGACGTGCTCGAGCTCTTCTTCCAGGTGTTCGACAAGGGCCGGATGGAGGATGGCGAAGGACGCCAGATCGATTTCAAGAATTGCGTCATCATTCTGACGACCAACGCCGGAACGGATACGATCATGAAGCTGACGGCCGATCCGGAGACGGCGCCGTCGCACGAAGGGCTGATCAAGGCGCTCAAGCCCGAGCTCGACAAGACCTTCAAGCCCGCGTTCCTCGGCCGCATGGTGATCATTCCCTACTTCCCGGTGCGCGACGAGAATCTCAAGCGCATCGTGCGTCTCAAGCTCGGGAAGATTCAGCGCCGCATCGAGCAAACGCATCGCGTGCGATTCAGCTACGACGAGACGCTGGTCGACGCCGTTGCCGCGCGCTGCACGGAAGTCGAGAGTGGCGCGCGCAACGTCGACAATATCCTCACACATACATTGCTGCCGGAAGTCTCGGTGCGCATCCTCGAGCAGCTGGCGAGCGGCGGCGAGATCGGCGCCATCAATGTCGGCGTCACCGACGACGGTGCGTTCTCCTATCGCGTCGACGATCGATCGGCGGCGGCGACACCAGGCGTTTCGGCACCGTCGTACACCATGCCAACGACCGCAGAGCCGACGTTGCACGCGTGATCTGAGAACTTTGGAGAGTGTGAACATGGCCACGCAAACAGAAGTCACGCCGACCCTGACCTATGCGCAGAAGGGACGCGCGATCAGTGTCGATACCGTCCTCGGTCCAGACGCGTTGCTGCTCGAGAGCTTCGAAGGCGAGGACGGGATCGCCGACGGCTTTTGTTACACCCTTGGCATGCTCGGCAAGGATCCGAGCATCGGCGCGGCGAAGCTGATCCGCACCGCGGCGACGGTAAAGATGACGCTCAGCGACGGAAGCGAGCGCGTCATCAACGGGCTCATTAGCAAATTCGTACAGCTCGAGCAGGCGGAGGGCCTCACCGTGTACGAAGCCGAGCTGCGGCCGTGGTTCTGGTTCCTGTCGCTTTCCAGCGACTTCCGGACGTTTCAGAACATGACGATCCCGGACATCGTCAAGGCGGTGTGCAAGGATCAAGGCTTCTCGGATGTCACGTCGAAGTGCATCAAGCCGCACAACCCGCACGAGTACCGGGTGCAGTACGGCGAGACGCATCTCGACTTCATCTCGCGGCTGATGGAGGAGGAGGGGATCTTCTGGTTCGGCGATCACGATGGCAAGAAGTGCAACCTCATCCTCGCCGACGACAACAGCGTCGCGAAAACGTCGGTCAAGCTGCGCATGTCGACGGTCGCGCACGAGACGGAGGAGGAGTTCGTGCTGCAGGAGTTCACGCTGCAGCAGGAAGTGCGGCCGGGACAGCACACGAGCATCGATTACAACTTTGAAACACCGTCGACGCAGCTGATGAGCCACACGCCTGGCAATCACTCGTCCGAGGTGATGGAGTTCCCGGGCGGCTATGACAAACGCGACGACGGCGACCGGCTGTCACGCATTCGCCATCAGGAGATCCTCGCCGAGGCGGTAGAGGCGGAGGGAAGCGGGCGGTGTCGTGCGGTCAAAGTGGGTGGCAAGATCGAGCTGACGAAGCATCACAACAAGAATGCCAACGCGGCGTACTTCGTGACGAGTGTGAAGCAGTCGGCGAAGCTGGGCGATTTCCGCTCCGGTGGCGATGCCGGCCTCGCGTACGAGAGCAGCTTCACGGCGACGCCCTTCGATACGCCCTATCGTCCGGAGCGGACGACAGCGCTGCCGCGGGCGTACGGGTACGAGTCGGCCGTCGTCGTCGGCCCCGCGGGCGACGAGATCTACACCGACAAGTATGGCCGCGTAAAGGT
>QHUV01000423.1 GCA_003222065.1 Gemmatimonadota bacterium
AAGCGCATGCTCAATGCGTCGATCAAGAGCAGGCGGCCGACCAGCGGCTCCCCGACGCCGAGAATGAGCTTGATCCCTTCCGTCGCCTGGATCGTGCCGACCAGTCCGGGGAGCACGCCGAGAACACCTCCCTCGGCACAGCTCGGGACGAGCCCCGGCGGCGGCGGCTCGGGGAACAGGCATCGGTAGCACGGCCCCTCTTCCACGGCGAAAACCGATGCTTGCCCCTCGAAGCGAAAGATCGACCCGTAGACGTTAGGCTTGCCAAGGAGCACGCAGGCGTCGTTGGTGAGATATCGCGTGGCAAAGTTGTCCGTGCCGTCGATGACGACGTCATAATCACGAATAATATCGAGCGCGTTCACCGACGTTAGGCGCGTCTCGTATGTCTCGACGTGTACGTGCGGATTCACGTCGTGGAGGCGTTCGCGCGCCGATTCCAGCTTTGGCCGTCCGACGTCTTTCGTCCCGTGCAGCACCTGGCGATGGAGGTTGGACACGTCGACAACGTCGAAATCGACGAGGCCGAGCGTGCCGACGCCGGCGGCCGCGAGGTACAGCGCCAGCGGCGAGCCCAGCCCACCCGCGCCAATGAGGAGAACGCGCCCCGCCTTGAGCTTTCGCTGACCGCCGACGCCGACGTCAGGGAGAATGAGGTGCCGGCTATAGCGCAGCACCTCCTCGTTGGTCAGCGTTTCGCTGCCGTTGGAGTGTGACATGATCATCCTCCGGCGATCGCCGGCACGATCGTCAGCTCGTCGCCATCCTGCACCGCGGCGTCAAAACCGCCGTGAAAGCGGATGTCCTCGTCGTTGAGGTAGAACGTAACAAAGGCATACGGCTTACCGGCTTCGTCGCGCAGCCGCGGCGCGAGCGCGGGAAACCGTGTTGAGACGTCGGTGACGACGGCGCCGACAGTTTCGCCCTCGGCGTCGAGCACGCGACCATCGGCGAGCTTGGCGAGAACGGTGGGGAGATGCAATGTGACGGACATGGGAAAGGGGCTAGGGGTAGATGCTGGAAGTCGTTAGGCGCTCGCGTGCTGGACGGCGCTGCCTCCGTTCCAACCCGGTGCCGGCGCGGAGACGCGGGCGGCGCGGATCTCCGCTTCGTGCGCGGAATCGATCGGATAAAGGTGCTCCGACGCGGGGAAGCGGCCGGCACGCACGTCGTCGGCATATGCGCGGAACGCATGCTCGACCTGGAGATCCAGATCGGCGTACCGCCTAACGAATCTCGGGTGAATGTCGCCGACGAAGTTGCCGAGTATGTCGTGCGAGATGACGAGTTGGCCGTCCACGTGCGGCCCCGCGCCGATCCCGTAGACGAGCAGATCCACGCGCTCACGCAGATAGGCCGACGCTTCGGCCGGCAGTGCCTCGAGGAGCACGGCAAAGGCACCGGCCTCCTGCAGCGCGAGCGCGTCGTCGGTCAGTCGCTGAACTGCCGCGAGCGTCTTTCCTTGAACGCGATAGCCACCCAACTGCGCTTGCGACTGCGGCGTCAATCCGAGGTGGCCCATCACAGTGATACCGGCGTCTGTCATCGCGCGGACGCGACGAGAAATGCGCGCGCCGCCCTCGCACTTTACCGCATCGCATCCGGCGGTGAGAAACGCACCGGCATTGCGCACCGCCTCCTCGTCCGACACCTGGTACGAGAGAAATGGCAGGTCGCCGACCACGAACGCCGTCTTCGCTCCTCGACAGACGGCCCGAGCGAAAACGAGCATTTCGTCCATCGACACGCCGAGCGTATTGGGACATCCAAGCACCGTCATCGCCGCCGAGTCACCGACGAGCAGCATGTCGACGCCGGCGCGTTCCGCGAAGACCGCGGTCGGGTAATCGTAGGCGGTGACGAACACCGCGCGCCGTCCGCGCGCCTTGTAGGAGGCGAGCGTCGCCACTGTCACCTTCTTCGCCGCGGCCGGCGGCAGAGCGAGCGCGGGTTGGCTCATTGTGTCACTCCACGGCGCCATGAGCGCGCCCGATCGTGAGAAAAACAAAATCGCCCGGGCGGAGAAGCCGCCGGGCGCGTCGCGTTTTAGCACTTTGTTTTACGTGGCGGCAATAGGCGGCAAATGACCACGGAACCATCGGTTGTCCGGGTCAGTGTAGTGCACTACCCGTGCTCCGTCAAGGCAGTCGCCGTGCACGACGCTTGCAGCAAGAATCGATCGCCATCCGCCGAGCTTGGAATGCCATCGATTCACAAGAACAATCGCGCCGCGGCGCTTCTCGCTGAGCTTCGCGACGAAGACCGCCTTTTTACGGCGCGTCTGGCGTTGCTGATCGGAGTGACGCCAGACGAGCTCCGCGCCTGTCGTGACCATTCTTTGGTGCTAGCGCCCGTCGCGCAAGCAAAGCTAGGACGGGCTATCGCGGCGCGTGTGCCACGTCTTGCCA
>QHUV01000424.1 GCA_003222065.1 Gemmatimonadota bacterium
TCAATCTGTTCGGCTCGAGGCAGCGGATGGCGATGAGCCTCGGCGTCACGGACCTGGATGAGATCGGCGTGCGCATAACGAGTCTGCTCGAGCTGAAAGTGCCTGAGGGATTCGTGGCCAAACTGGCACTGCTGCCGAAGCTGCTCGCAGTGGGGCGATTCCCGCCGCGAATGCGATTGGGCACGCCACCCTGCCAGGAGGTTGTATGGCGCGACAAGGACGTCGACATCGGCCGCATTCCGCTCATGAAGTGCTGGCCGGAGGATGGCGGGGCCTACATCACTTTCCCGATGGTGATCACGCGCGATCCGAAGCGCGGGATCCGCAATGTCGGCATGTATCGCATCATGCAGACGGGAAAGAACACGCTCGCGATGCACTGGCAGCGTCACAAAGTTGGCGCCGCGCATTGGCGTGAGATGGCGGAGCGCGGCGAGCGGATGCCGGTCTGCATTGCCCTCGGCGCTGATCCGCCATCGATGTATGCGGCGAGCGCGCCGCTTCCTCCAACGGTCGACGAGTTCGTCTTCGCGGGATTCCTGCGCGGCAAGCCGGTGTCGCTCGCAAAGGCGATAACGTGCGATTTGGAAGTGCCCGCGGAGGCGGATTTCGTGCTCGAGGGCTACATCGATCCCGCCGAGGCGCTCGTCGTGGAAGGGCCGTTCGGCGACCACACAGGATTCTATTCGCTTGCCGATTTATATCCGCAAGTGCACGTCACGGCGATCACGATGCGGAAGCAGCCGATCTTCCCGGCAACGATCGTCGGCCGTCCACCAATGGAGGACTTTTATCTCGGGCACGCGACAGAGCGAATCTTTCT
The DNA here is from genome assembly GCA_003222065.1 of Gemmatimonadota bacterium. Classification (GTDB taxonomy): domain Bacteria; phylum Gemmatimonadota; class Gemmatimonadetes; order Gemmatimonadales; family Gemmatimonadaceae; genus AG2. The sequence goes on from QHUV01000424.1 coordinate 824, forward strand.
CCCTCTTCTCAAGCTGACGATTCCCGAGATCGTGGACTACCACATGCCCGCCGAGGGCATCTTTCACAATCTCGTATTCGTCGCGATCAAGAAGGACTATCCGGGACAGGCGTACAAGGTCATGAACGCGCTCTGGGGACAGGGGCTCATGTCCCTGGCCAAGGTCTTGATCATCGTCGATCACTGGGTGAACGTGCGCGACCCACGGGAGGCGTGGTGGGTGGCGCTCAACAACATCGACCCACAGCGCGACGCACGGTTCAGCATGGGTCCGATGGACGTGCTCGATCACTCGAGCCGCGCATTCACGTATGGCTCGAAGATGGGACTCGATGCGACGCGTAAGCTTCCGGAGGAGGGATTTACGCGCGAATGGCCGGATGTGATCACGATGGACGACGAAACAAAACGAAAGGTGGATGCGATGTGGCACGAGCTGGGGCTGGGCCGATGACGGGACGGCTACAGGAAGGTCAAACATTCACCGGCACGTCCCGGTTCATCGCGTTCGTGAATCTCGTTAGGCTTCCGCATACTGTCTTCGCGCTGCCGTTCGCGCTCATCGGTGTCGTGTTGGCTTCGTACCGCCACCGCTTGCGTCTCACGGAGATCGGATGGGTGATCCTCGCGTTCACGGCAGCTCGCTTCGCGGCGATGGCGTTCAACCGGATCGTCGACCGGCACATCGACGCGCAGAATCCACGCACATCGATGCGCGAGCTGCCGCGCGGCGTGCTGTCGGTGCAGGAGGCCTGGATCTCCGTCGTCGTCTCGGTCGGCGTTTTCCTCGTCGCCGCGGCAGCGCTCAATCCACTCTGCCTGGCGCTCGCACCGCTCGCGATCCTTTGGGTGCTGGGCTACAGCTTCACGAAGCGATTCACGCGGTGGTCACACCTCGTGCTCGGCGCCGGCCTCGGCATCGCACCCGTTGGCGGCTACCTCGCCGTTGCCGGTGCGTGGAGTCATCCCTGGTGGCTACTCGTCGCGCTGTCGACGGCAGTGACGACGTGGGTCGGCGGATTCGACATCCTCTACGCGCTGCCTGACGAGGGATTCGACCGGGCGCATTCGCTCCACTCCATTCCGGCGGCGCTCGGCGAACGTCGCGCCATTTATGTCGCGCGGGGCCTGCACGCGGTCACGATCGTCGCGCTACTCCTGACCGGCATCGGCGCGCACCTCGGTCCTTTGTACTGGTGCGGATTGCTGATCGCAGCCGCCATTTTGCTCTACGAGCACTCACTAGTACACCCGGGGAATCTCACCAAGCTCGACGCGGCGTTCTTCATGATGAACGGAATGTTGAGCATCACGCTGCTGTTTTTCGTTCTCGCCGAGCGGATTCGGCCGCTGCTGCTTCTCGGCTGGAGACGCTGATGGCGAGCATCGACCGGCCGATCGTCTTCGCGATCACCGGCGCGTCGGGTGCTGCATACGCCGTTCGCCTGCTCGAGCAGCTCATTGCCGCGCGGCGACGTGTGCAGCTGGTGATCTCCAGTCACGGATTGCGTCTGCTGGAGACAGAGGTTGGTCTCCGATCGGCGGACGCGCTTCGCGACCGAGTCGGCGCTTCGGGTTGGAACGATCTCGTGACGGTATTCGACGATGCGGATCGGGGAGCGGCTCCTGCTTCAGGCTCGGCGCTCAACGCGGGGATGGTCATTTGCCCCTGCTCGATGGGGACGCTTTCAGCGATCAGCGCCGGCGCGTCACGGTCGTTGGTGGAGCGCGCGGCCGACGTCGCGCTCAAGGAGCGCCGGCCGCTCGTACTCGTGCCGCGCGAATCGCCATTCAGCGCGATCCACCTCGAGAACATGCTGCGGGTGACGCGAGCCGGGGCGGTGGTGCTCCCGGCATCCCCCGGATTCTATCACCGGCCGACATCGATCGATGATCTGATCGACTTCGTCGTCGCGCGAATCCTCGACCAACTGGGCGTTGAGCATACGCTTATTCGACGTTGGGGCGACGAAGCGCCCGTGTCGCGCCGCCGCTGACGGCCAAGCCGGTGCATCTCGTCGGCCTCATCTCTGATACACACGGGCTCGTTAGGTCGGATGTCTTTTCGGCCCTCCAAGGCGTGGAACTCATCCTTCACGCGGGCGACGTCGGCGAGGGCGTGCTCGAGGAGCTGTCCGCCATCGCACCCGTCGACGCCGTGTACGGTAACACCGATCCGACCGATGATCCCCGACTGA
>QHUV01000425.1 GCA_003222065.1 Gemmatimonadota bacterium
GATCGGCATCGACCTTGGGATAGATCTCTTTCGCGGCAATGCTATCGGGCACGATCCAGTACGGGCGAAACACCACGAATTGCATGGAGTCGCTGAACACCGGCGTCGCCTTCCCCTGATAATCCTGACCGACGATCACCTTCATTTGCAGCGCGGGCTTTCCCTGGTCGAACGCCTGCAGCTCGAACGCCGGAACGTTCACGATGATGTAGCGGTCGCCCAACGTGCGCGGCAACCAGCGGTAGCGCTCGAGATTCGCGGCGATCTGACCCAGTCGGAACTGCACCGGCTTGTTGAGCGCCTCGACCGTCTCCGGGCCGAGCATGCTGTCGACGCCGATGTCATGGTGCGCCTGGAAGTTCGCGACCGCACCGGCGAGCACGCTGTCGTACGGCACCCGCGTCGATGGGGCAGTCGCCGTATCAGGGGCGCCGGCGCTCGAATCGGAGGGCAGATATCCCTCGGCGCGCAGGCGGCCGGCGAGCGCCGTTAGGCGCGTGCGCGAGTCCAATTGCCGTGGCTTGAGCGCCGGGCCTTTCGGAATGGTCGGCCAGTCGCCCTTGGCGGCGAGCTGGCGATAGTGCATCAGCTCCGTTCGCAACGAAGCGTAGCCGGAGTCCTGCGGCCGGATTTGCTGCATCGAGCGGTCGAGCGGGTGCTCGCGCAAGGTGCGCGCGAGTGCGCTGTCGATGTGCTCCTCGCGTGGATTGATGAACCAGCTCTGGGACACACTGTTCGGCTTGATCTGTCCCGTGAGCAAATCCTCACCAAACGCGGCGTAGGTGGTCGTCATGAGCACGTCGGCATCGGCCAACTGATCGGCGCTATGAGTGTTGTTGGTGCGGAGTACGGAAACGGCGTGGGCGAGATCGCCGATCGGATAGCTGTCGACGCGGATCGCGTCGCTGTCGGCAGACGCGAGGGCATTCGCGAGCTCGGTGACGCGTTCGGTCGAGAGGCCTTCGGTGTCGAGCCAGAGTGGCGCGCCCGCATAGTTGGCGTAGAGCGTACGGACATGGCGCCATGTGTCGGCGCCGACGCCCTTGGGCATTGCGCCAGTGAGCCGCTGCTGGATCGCGCTCTTTACCGCGTCCATCGAGACGCCGGCAATAGCGTCGGGCTTGGGAGGCGTCCACGGGGCGACGTCACCGGCGGCGTCAGCCTCATGACGCCCCTTGCACGCACCAACGGCCAGGAGGAGCGCAAACATCGCGTAACTTCTGTATCGCAGCATAGTTTGTATCGAATTATGTGATCGGAGCATACGCTCTCTTGCGTAAGGGCGAAATGCGGGCCAGCAGAGTTCGGCCTGTCGCGATAGCGGCCACGGCCTTGGTGTTATGCACGGCGGGAATGGTTGCAGTTCGGCCGATGCTCAAGGAAGTCCACGTCGCGCTGATACTTCTTCTGGTAGTGCTCGGCGCGAGCGCGGCGGGCGGACGCGTGCTTGGGCTCGCAACGGCGGCGGCGTCATTCGTCGTATTCGACGTGTTGTTTCTGCCACCGTACAACACGCTCGTCGTCGCCAATCCGCTCGATTGGTTGGTGTTGTTCGCGTTCCTCGTGACGAGCGTCGTCGCTGCCCAACTCCTGTATCGCGCGCAAGAAGAGGCGCGGGCCGCCCAACTGCGCGCTGAGGAAATCGATCGACTGGCGACCCTCGGCGCCGAAACGCTCAATGCCGCACCCGCGGCGGAGGCATTGGAGGCGGTAGCCGACGTGATTCGGTCGAGCACGGCCGTTGACGCGTGTGAGATTCTCATGCGCTCATCGAGTGGATTCAGCGTCGGCGCGCGCGCGCGAACGTCATCTAGGCGTGACGTCAGCGACGCAACGCGAAGCCTTGCCGAATGGGTGAGCGAGAGTGGCGTCGCCGCGATCGAGCGGCGCGACGGAACGACGCCTCTCGCGGCGGCGCGGCCCGTCGCGACCGAGCTCGCGCTCTTGGAGAGCGGTGCCGCGCTGGCGTTGCTGCTACCATTGCGGGTGCGAGGGCGCACGGTGGG
>QHUV01000426.1 GCA_003222065.1 Gemmatimonadota bacterium
CGCCGAGGTCGAAGATGGTCCATGAGATCGACCTGCTCGCGATCAACCCCTGATCGACTGATCGTCGCGCGAGTGTGACCAATCCGATCTGGACGCCCTCGCGCGAGCGCGTTGCGCGGGCGAACATGACGCGTTTCATCGCGCAGGCCGGCATCGGTGCGTCAGCGAACGTTCACGACTATGCTAGCCTGTACGCATGGTCGATTGTTCGGCCGGAAGAATTCTGGAGCGCGGTGTGGGAGTTCTGTGGCATCGTTGCCGCCGGTGACGCAGACGGCGCAGTCTGGAAATCGGTGCTCATCGGGGGGAATCGCATGGCGCCGCCCGATCCCCTGGGTGGTCCCCGCTGGTTCGACGGCGCCCGACTGAACTTCGCCGAGAATCTGCTGCGTCATCGAGACGACGGTTTGGCAATCATCGCCTGGAACGAGCTCGGCCTGCAACGACGGTTGACCTTCGCCGAATTGTACGCGGAAGTTGCAGCTGTCGCCGCGGCGCTGCGCGCGTTAGGCATCACGGCCGGTGATCGAGTGGCCGGCTTCATGCCAAATATTCCAGAGGCGGCGATCGCGATGCTCGCCGCCGCCAGCCTCGGTGCGATCTGGTCCTCGTGCTCCCCCGACTTCGGCGTGCAGGGCGTCCTCGATCGATTTGGTCAGATCGAGCCGCGCGTGCTGTTCTGCGCCGACGGTTATCGTTACGCAGCGAAGGAGATCGACTCGCTCCGGATCGTCGCCGAAATCGCGCAACGCATTGCCAGTATCGAGCAGGTCGTCGTCGTGCCTTATTTGCGCGACCGGCCCGACATCTCGTCCGTGACTCGCGCCAGAACCTACGAAGCGTTCGTCGCGAGCGCGGCGGGACAATCGGCGCTCGAGTTTGCACATCTTCCATTCGACCATCCGCTCTACATCATGTACTCGTCAGGCACGACCGGACTGCCGAAGTGCATGGTGCACGGAGTCGGTGGAACGTTACTGCAGCATCAAAAGGAGCACGTTCTGCATTGCGACCTCGGTCGGGACGATCGCGCGTTCTTCTTCACCACCTGCGGCTGGATGATGTGGAATTGGCTGGTCTCCGCGCTCGCCGTCGGCGCGGCGGTCGTCCTCTACGACGGCGCCCCACTGCTCCCGCGACAGACGATCCTCTGGGACATGGCGGAAGCCGAGCGCGTGACTGTTTTCGGCACGAGTGCCAAGTGGCTCGCGCTCGCCGAGAAGGCGAGGCTTTATCCCCGCGAGACGCACGATCTCTCGTCGGTCCGCTCGATCTTGTCGACGGGCAGTCCGCTCGCCGCGCAGAGCTTCGATTACGTGTATGAGCACGTCAAAAGTGACGTGCTGCTCAGCAGTATCAGCGGCGGCACAGATCTCGTTTCTTGCTTCGCCCTCGGCAATCCGATCGCTCCGGTCTGGCGTGGTGAGATTCAAACGCGCGGATTGGGCATGAAGGTCGAGATCTTCGACGAGAGCGGCGAGTCGATCATCGAGCGCCCGGGCGAGCTGGTGTGCACCGCGCCATTTCCCAGCATGCCGATCTATTTCTGGAATGATCAGACGGGCGAGAAATATCGGTCAGCTTACTTCGTGCATTACCCGAACGTGTGGCGTCACGGCGACTGGGCCGAGCTTACGAGCAATGATGGGCTCGTGATTTATGGACGCAGCGACGCGACGCTCAATCCGGGTGGTGTGCGCATCGGCACCGCCGAGATCTACCGGCAGGTCGAGCAACTCCCCGAGGTTATCGAGAGCCTGGTGATCGGCCAGGAGATCAGTGATGGCGGCGGCGACATACGCATTGTGCTCTTCGTGCGCCTGGCCGAGGGAACGACACTGACGGACGAGCTGCGCGACAAGATTCGCGCGAAGATCCGCGCGAACGCGAGCCCGCACCACGTCCCGAAGAAGATCATCCAAGTTGCCGACATTCCGCGAACGATCAGCGGCAAGATCACGGAGCTCGCCGTGCGGGACGTAGTGCACGGCCGTGCGGTGAAGAACCGCGATGCGTTGGCCAACCCCGAGGCGCTGGAGCTCTTCCGCGACCTGCCCGACCTGCGCGGCTAGCCTCGTCCGCCGGGGGCAAACCTTATATTCCGCCTGAGGGCAGATTATCTCAGTTGCGGAGAGCTTATGGCCACGGCGACGTTACCAACGTCAGCACCGACGCAGGACATTTTTCCCATCAACGGAACCGACTATGTCGAGTTCTACGTGGGAAACGCGAAGCAGGCCGCGCACTTCTATCAGGCCGGCTTCGGATTTCAGCTCGTCGGATATCG
>QHUV01000427.1 GCA_003222065.1 Gemmatimonadota bacterium
AGAGAGCAGTTTCAGCGAACGCTCGCGGCGCTGCCCCCGCGACGACGGCTGGTAGTTCAACTTTTCGAGGTGGACGGATTTTCTGTCGCGGAGATCGCGAAGCTGCTTGATTCTTCGCCAGCAACCATTCGCTGGCATTTGCACGTGGCGCGTCGACAGCTGCGAACGGCGTTGGCGCCGCTACGTCGAGGTTGATTGGATGAGACGTAACGATTGGATTCGGGACCGGGAGCTTGCCCGGGCGCTACGGCGACTGGACCCTCCGGCGCCGACGCCGGGCCAATTGGCGTCGCTGGCCCGACGCATCGTGGCCCGCGCGACACCCCTGCTGGACCCGCGGCGGCGAGCGGCGTCGAGCTGGTGGGAGTACGCCGCGGCTTGGGCGGGTACGCTGCTGCCGCTTGGGGTGGCGGCCGCGTTCGTCGCATCGGTGTGTCTGGCGTGGAGCTCTACGGCCAGGCCTTTGGCGCGGCCCCACGCGAACGAACGCGCGGCGCTGCTCCGGGCCCTGACGAACAACGCACCATCGAGAGAGCTGATCGACTTCGCGCTCGATGCGCGGGCCGCCGAGCACGCCGCGGGTCTCATTGGAGACGCACGGTAGATGGCACCCCTTCGGAAATTCGAGGTGCAGACGCGGTCGCTTGCCGTCATCGTCATCGCCGCGATCATCATCGCGAGCGTCGTCGCCGGCGTCGCGATCGACCGTGTGCTTTTGCGGCGCCCGTCGGCGCCGACGATGCTTGCCGACACCGGATTCCATCCGCTGTCGTCGGCCTTGCGCTCGCCGACGCCCGAGGAGCGCCGCCGCCTGCGGAGCGAATTGACGCGCGAGCTGGGCCTCACGCCAGCGCAGGACAGCGCGTTCGATTCGATCATGATGCAGCGCGCCGGCGAATTCAGCGCGTTGCGTGAAGAGATCCGGCCCCGCGTGGAGCGGCTCGTATCGGACGTGCGAAGCGATATGGAGCAGGTTTTGTCGCCGACCCAACGCGAGCGCTTTCGGCGTCTCCAGCTGCGGGACGGCGACTACGCTCGCCGGATGAGCAGCACGCCCTAACGAATCAGGTCATCGATCATGCAGGTTTTGTCGCGAGCGCGAATGTCGACGCGTCCGGTGCTCTTGCTCGCCGTCGCCGCCGCCTGTCACCAGACGGCGCGTCCACCAGTGGCGCTGCCGACCGTCGCGGCGGCGCGGCGCGACATCGTCGTGCGCATCCAAGCCACCGGCACGCTCGAGCCGATCGATCTCGTCGCGATCCGCTCGAAGGCGTCCGGCCTCGTGCGGAAGATGCCGGTCGACATCGGCAGCGATGTCAAAGCGGGAGATCTCATCGTTCAGATCGATCCGCGCGACGTGAAGAACGAATACGACGAAACGGTGGCCGACGACGTCGCCGCCGTCGCGGCAATGCACAATTCCGAGCTCCAGAAGAAGCGCGCCGATGACATGCTGCAGCAGCACGTGATCACGCCGGCGGAGCACGACAGCGTCGCCGCCAGCTTCGTGCGCGCCGTGTCGGTCGTCGCCGAGGATCGCGCCAATCTCGATCTCGCCCGGCAGAAGCTCGAGGACGCGACGGTGCGCGCGCCCGTGGATGGCACGATCCTCAGCAAGAGCGTGTCGCTTGGCCAGCTCGTCACCTCGGCGACGGGGACCTTCGGCCGCGACACGTCGATCGTGACGATGGCGAATCTCCTTCGCGTGCGCATGCGTGTGAACGTGGACGAGGCGGATATGGCGAACGTGCGGCGGGGGGAATCGGCCACCATTCGCGTCGACGCCGTGTCGTCGCGCAGCTTCGACGGCGTGGTGGAGAAGATCGAGCCCTCCGCCATCGTGAATCAGGGCGTGACGTTTTTCCCAGTTCTGGTCACGATCGACAACCATGAGCGTTTGCTGATGCCGGGTATGAATGGCGAAGTGACGATCCTCGCCGCGCGCCGGTCAGGCGTGCTCGCCGTGCCGGTGGACGGCGTCCGCGCGGCGAATGAGCTCGTGGCGATAGCGCGCGTGTTCCAACGGCCGGCCGACTCGCTGCGCGACGCGATCAACCCGGCGCTGCTGCCGTCGTCGACATCCATGAGCGGAGCCAGCTCGCATTTCGCCGTCGTCGCCACCGCGGGCGGTGGCTACGAGCTCCGTGCCGTTCAGCCTGGAGCGACGGACCTCGAATGGATAGAGGTGCTGAGCGGTGTGCGTGAAGGGGAGCGCGTGGTACTCCTCGGTGACGCGGCCCGGGCGAGGCTGGCCTCCCCACCGCCGCTGCGGCTGGCCAACGGAGTGGCACGATCGCACGCGGCGGCGCAGAGCGGGAGCGTGCAGTGACGCGCCGGATCGCGCTCGCCGCGCTGCTCCTCATCGGTGCATGCGTGCATCATCCGCCGTCAATCGCCGGCGGGCCGGGCGCGCCGACGCAGCCTAACGAGTATTGGACGCCGTCACCGTCGGTGGCGGCCCGCTTGCAGCAGACGACGCCGGCGACTCCCGTCGCGCTGCCCGCCGCCGGCGCGAAACTGGCCGTCTCCGACGTCGTCGATCTCGCGCTCCGCAACAATCCGACGACCCGTCTCTCATGGGCGCAGGCGCGCGCCGCCGCCGACTTGTTCGGCGCAAGCCGGGGCGCCTTCTTCCCGACAGTCACCGTCGACGTCAACGCCACCCACGCGCAACCGCTGGCGCCGAGTGGCGTGCTGTCGCGGCGATCGCAGTATGGCCCGTCGATCGGTTTGTCGTATCTGGTGCTCGATTTCGGCGCGCGCGCCGGAAACGTCGACTTCGCGCGTCAGACAGCGATCGCCGCCGACCTCGCGCACAATGTGGTCGTTCAGAACACAATCCTCGGCGTCGAGCAGGCGCTCTTCGGCTATCAGGCGACGCGCGCGCAGCGCGATGCGGAGCGTTCCGCCGTCGAGGAAGCGACGGCAAGTCTGAATTCGGCGGAGGAACGACATCGCGTTGGCTTGGCGACGATCGCCGATGTCTTGCAGGCACGTACCTTTCGTTCGCAGGCGCAGCTGGCGCTCGAGTCGCTCGAGGGCGCCGTGCACGTCGCCCAAGGTTCGCTTGCCGTGTCGATGGGAATCCCGGCGAACGCGACCTTCGAGCCGCCGGTGCTGATCGATTCGCTGTGTCCCGATTCGGTGCGCTTCACCTCCCAGTCCGTCGATAACCTGATCGCGGTGGCGACACGTCAGCGTCCTGACCTCGAGGCGGTACGCGCCGAGGCCGCGGCCGCGGCGGCTCAAGTCCGGGTGGCGAAATCGGGGCTCTTCCCAACGGTGTCGCTCACCGCGAGTCGAGCATGACAGAGCGGGTGCACACCGCGGCCGACCTGCTCGCCAGCGCGACAGAGTCGGAAAGCGTGGCGCGCGGCCGATACCGCGAGGGTGTCGGCAGCATTGTCGATCTGTTGATCGCGCAATCAGCGCTGGCGGACGCACGCGCGCAGGACGCTCAGGCCCGCTGGCAGTGGCGAGGCGCCTTGGCGCAGCTGGCGCATGACATCGGCGTGTTGGGAATACAGGGCGAGGCACTGGCGCCGTTAGGCGCGGACACATCACGAATGAATCGGTGAGACTGAACGATATGCGGCGGTTTCTCGCTCGAGCGCGATTGGGAGACATTGGCGCGCTGATTCTCGCGGCATCGTGCGGCGGGAAGCAGCCAGAACGGACGCCGACAGTTCCCGTTTCCATCACGCCAGCGGTGCGGATCGACGCACCGGCGGTCGTGGCGGCCAACGGTGTCGTCGAGCCCGTCCAAACGGTAGCCGTCGAGGCGCAGGTGGGCGGCATCCTGACGGAGGTGAGCTTTCAGGAGGGAGGTGACGTCAGCGAGGGGCAAGTGCTCTTTCGCATCGACCCGCGTCCCTTCGAGGCGGCGCTGCGCCAAGCCGAAGCCGTGCTGGCGCGCGATCGCGCGCAGGCGCAGAGCGCGCAACGCGACGCGGAGCGCTACAAAGCACTGGTGGCGAAAGACTACGTGACGCAGTCGCAAGCTGAGCAAGCACAGGCGCAGGCGGCATCGATGCTGGCGACGCTGCAATCGGACAGCGCCGCGGTCGAGAACGTGCGTCTCAATCTCGGCTACACGACAATTCGGGCCCCGATCGGGGGACGCACCGGCAGTTTGCTCGTTAGGCGCGGGAACCTCGTCAAGCCGAACGGTGGCCCGCTCGTCGTCATCAACGAGCTGCAGCCGATTCTCGTTCGTTTTCCGGTGACAGCGCGCGATTTTCTCGCTCTGCGCCGGCGCGTAGCGAGC
>QHUV01000428.1 GCA_003222065.1 Gemmatimonadota bacterium
TACTTCGAAACCATGGCATCTGGTGCGAGGAAAACAGCGGCGCGGAGTCGCCTAACGCGTCGCTCTGGACTCTCCTCGAGCTGCATCGCCAGCAGTTCGGGACAATTATCGTTCGCGGCGTGAGCTCCGCCGGTCCCGCGGCCGAGGGACAGGTGAACGATCACCTCGCGGCGTTAGGCGATGGCGTCGGTGCGCCGAGAGTCGAGGAGTTGGCGCGCATGCCCTGGCTCGAGTTCGCGCTGAACCCGTTCCCGGATATGTTCGCGATGCCACCCGGCGGAGTGAGCGTGAAGGTGAAGGACGCTATGCTCAAGAAGCGACTCACGCATCGCCAGATCGGCGTCGCCTACGATTACCTAACGAGCAGCAACCACGACGTCATGGGTGGAATGCTCGGACTCGCAACCTATGGTGGGAGGATCAATACCGTCGCGCCGGATGCGACCGCCTCCGCGCAGCGCTCCTCGATCCTCGACATCGCCTGCAACACGGGTTGGCTGGATGCGCGGGAGGAGGCGAAGAATTTGACGTGGGTGCGCGGTTTCTATCGAGATCTCTTCGCCGAGACCGGCGGCGTGCCCGTCCCGGGCGACGCGTACGACGGCGCGTTCATCAATCATCCCGACACGGACCTCGCGGATCCGGCCCTAAACAGTTCGGGTGTGCCCTGGCACACGCTGTATTACCAGGCGAACTACCGGCGTCTGCAGCAGGTCAAGGCGCGCTGGGATCCTCGCGACGTGTTCCGCCATGCGTTGTCGGTTCGGCCGTGATGACCTGAGGGCGACGTGAGCTCCACGTTCCCCTGCAGTTTCGCGCGATGAGCGGGCTGGCGGTTTATGCGCCTGCGCAGTAAGCTATCACGCCTAACGACTTCGACGAGGTATCCATGCGAGCGCCTTCAATGGCAGATCCGTCTCTCGTAGCTCGTTGCTCCGCGTCTCTCATCGCACTGCTCGTGCTATCCTCGTCGGTGCCGGCGCCAGCTCAAACTCCGACCCCAGCGCACGATCATGATAACTTCGCGTGTCAACCCGATGGACTGGCGCGGAACAAGGCATCCGGCTGCCAGCTCCTCGCTCAGCCCATCATCGACAAGCTGCCCGACGCACCCGTGTTCTGGCACCTGACGACGTTCCCGACGCGTCGGGCAGCTGATGCCGCGAAGCGAAGCGGGGATGCCGTTGTAACCGCTGATGGGCGCGTGTGGTTGTCATCGATCGGGTCACGCAGTGACACGAGCGCGCGCGGCAAGCACGTCGCGGCGATTGGGCCCCTGCCGATGCCGAAGGCATCTGCCTATCGAGTCGAGATGTACTACGTGATCATGCCCCCGCATCAGCACACCCGGGTGCACACCCATCCGGGGCCGGAGGCATGGTATGTCCTGGAAGGCGAACAATGTCTCGACACTCCGGCGGGCGTCTTCAGGGCACGGCGCGGCGCGGGCTCGGTCGCCCCACCCGCCGGAACGGCAATGCAACTCACCAACAGCGGGACGACGATGCGCCGCGCGCTCTACATTGTCGTTCACGACACCGCCCAAATGTGGACGACACCCTCGGATTGGCAGCCGAGTGGGGCATGCGCGCGTTAGGCAGCAAAATGTCCGTCACCAAGAGCTATCAGACCTTCGTCCTCGAGCAGTTGAACCGCGCGGTGCCGCCCGTGCGGGCGCGTGCCATGTTCGGCGGCGTCGGGCTCTATGCCGGCGAAGTGTTCTTCGCCCTCATCGCCGACGACGTCGTGTATTTCAGAACCGACGCGACGACCAAACCGGAATTCGAAGCGTTAGGCATGCAGCCGTTCCGGCCCTTCGGCGAGGACGGCGGCACCATGCGCTATCACCAGCTTCCCGAACACGTTCTCGAAGATCCGGACACCCTCCGCCGGTGGGCAGAGCGCGCGATCGCCACCGCACCACGGAAGGGGAAAGGATAGGTGTTACGCCCCCTTACTCAACAGGAGACAACATGGACGACCGATCTCTCTTCACGGATTTCTGGACGAAAGAATCCCAGACTACACGAAAGGTCCTCTCGCGAATGCCGGAGAACTCCGACTACCGACCGGACCCAAAGTCGCGCACCGCGCAGGAGATCGCCTGGCAGATCGTCTGCGAGGAGCGGATGCTCATCGAAGCGCTCGAGAGCGGGAAGGCGGAGTGGGCTCCGTCACCAATGCCCCAGAAGATGAAAGACGTGCTCGGCGAGTACGAGAGGCAGAGCGCGGAGATGACAGAGCGGTGGAAGGCAGTGACGCCCGCGCGATGGGATGGCGCGCTCGAGTTCTTCGGGAGCCAACGGCCTACCTCGCCAATGGCGTGGAGCTTTCTCTTCGACATCGTGCACCATCGCGGGCAGATCACGACGTACCTGCGACCGATGGGCTCGACGGTGCCGCAGGTCTACGGGCCGAGCGCCGACGAGCCGATGTAGGCTTACGGCGTCGGCAGTTCGCTGAGGCCTAACGCAATGAAGCGGCCCTCGTCGATCACGCCGTCGCGCACTCTATAGAGCGTGATCCCAGACGCAAAGTGCAGCCCCGCCGAATTCGACGGTCCGACGATCGCCGCGGCGAGGTTGAAGCGCGTCCGCTGTCCATCGATCTCGTACGCCACCTGCTCGGCCGCGTGAAAGTGGCCGCCGAGGGCGAGGACGTGGTGCCGCTTGCGAAGCACGGCGAGCACTTCGGCGGCGTTGGACACGGTGTGCCGGAACACCGTCTTTCCCTTCACCGTGATCAACGACGGCGCAGGCGGCGCGTCGGTGTAGCCATTGAGACCCTCGATCGTTGAAAGAAATGGAATGTGGTCGAAGCTCACCACCGGCATCGCCGGCGGCACCAGCGCGAGGTCACGCTCGAGCCACGCGAGCTGCAGGCTGTCGACGTGGCCGTAGTACCACTGGTCCTCGATGTCCGCCGTGTTCAGGCCGACGAAGTGCACGCCACCATAGTTGAACGAGTAGTAATCGGGACCGAGATACTTGTGGTACATGCCTCGGCCATACAGCGGATGCGTGGCGCTGACATGTGACCGATCGCGCTCGATACCAAAGTTCTCATGGTTACCCGGCACCGTCCACAGCGGCGTGCGGAAGGCCGCCGTCTCGCGCGCGAACAGCTCGTAGTAGCTGGTTGCTTCCGTCTCGGGGACGCGAAGCGCGTCCCGCACCAGATCGCCGGTGACGATGAGAAACGCCGGCGACAGCGAGTCGACGAGCGCGCCGAGCCGCCGCGTGCGATCGACGCTCGCTGGCGCGATGTGCGTGTCCGACGCGTGCACGAACGTGAAGTCGCGGACGCGCGGCACCGGTGCGAGCGCGAATGACACGCTTGTCGCCG
>QHUV01000037.1 GCA_003222065.1 Gemmatimonadota bacterium
CCCAGAAGGGCTTGTCGAAGAAGTTGTACGTGAAGAGCGGCACGTCCGTCTGGCCGGCGAAGCTGAGCCAATCGATGACGGGGCAGCGCACCGCGGCCGCGGCGAAGCGATTGGTGTGGCCGATCACCCAACTCGAGAGGACGCCGCCTCCAGAGCAGCCGCCAACGTACATGCTCTGCGTATCGACGTAACCGCGCTTGACGACCGTGTCGACGCCGGCCATCAGGTCTTCATAATCCACACCAGGGTACGCGTGCATGATCGCGTTGCCGAACGCGCTCCCATAGCTCGTCGAGCCGCGGGGATTGGTGTACAGCACGACATAGCCGTTGGCCGCGAAATTCTGGAACTGGTAATTGAAGCCGACGCCGTAGGCGCCGTGCGGCCCGCCGTGAATTTCCATGATGAGCGGATACTTATGCGACGGATCGAAGCCGGGCGGCTTCACGAGCCATCCGTCGACCTTCGTGCCGCTGGTCGACGTGTACACCACGCGCTCGACCTCGCCGAGCTTGATCCGCGCCAGCAGGTCCTCGTTGACGTGCGTCAGCTGCATCACGTCGCCCGTGCGACCGCTCCCCTTGAGTGCAACGCGAACGATATCGTTCGGCTGCTTGTACGTCGAACGGACGGCGACGCCAAGAATTGTCGCGCCGCCCTTCGGCGCCATCGCGAAGTTGGTGAGCATCTGCTCACCAGTGGTCACGGGTCGTGCGCCACCGGTCAGGCCGGTCCAATAGAGATTCGACGTTCCGTGATCCTGGGTCGTGAAGTAGATCCCGCTACCGTCCGGCGCCCACGTAACGTCGCCGACGTCGCGGTCGAGCTCCCCGGTGATCTTTTGGGCGCCCGAGCCGTCGGCGTTCATGACGTAGAGATCCGAGGCGTGATAGCTGTCCCGCACCTGCGTGTACCCGCGATACGCGACTCGACGGCCGTCCGGCGATACCGCCGGACCTGACCAGGCGCCGTTCTGAGTCGTTAGGCGACGCATGGTCGCTGTCGCGACGTCGACGGCATAGATGTGCGAGCTGCGATAGTTCATGTCCGACGTGCTGTCGGCGAACCCGTCGAACACGATGGAACGGGAATCAGGCGTCCAATCGTAGCCAACGGCCCCGTCGAGCGCGTCGAAGCGGCTGCCGACACTCCAGTCGCCGCGCGTCAGCTGGCGCGGTGAGCCGCCGTCGGCGGGAACGACGAACAGGTGGCGACGCCCCGACTCCATGAATCCGACGCGGTCCTGCTTGAAGTGGAGCGACGTCTCATAGCGGGGAGCGGCCGTCCAGTGTGATCCCTTGGGCGCCTCCGGCATGTCGATGCGCCACGTCTTCGGCATCGGTACGAACATGCTAAACCCGAGCCACTTACCGTCGGGCGACCAGCGTACGTCGGCCGGGCCTTCATCGATATGCGTGATCTGGGAGGTAGCGCCCTCCGCGTCCATGTATCGCACGAAGATCTGCGTCCCACGCGGATCGCCTTCGGCGAGGTACGCGAGCCGTGTCCCATCGGGCGACCACACGGCGCTCGCGCCTTTGCCGAGCATGCGATTGTGCGAGCCGTCGGCATTCATGATCCAGAGCGCCGAATCCCACCGGTCGTCGATCTTGTTGACGTACCGGCGCGTGTAGACGATCTGCTTGCCGTCGGGAGAAATCTGGGGGTCTCCAACCTGCTCGAAGTCGAGGTAGTGATCGACGGTCAGAAGGGTGTCGGACCGCTTCTCTTGCGCGCCGGCGAGGCCGGCACTGGCGAACGCGAACAACAGCGCGACGTAAACGGCGAGCGAGGAGCGTCGCATCGGCTCTCCTGGTGGATGAAATGGCGGGGTGAATATGGGGCCGTCGACTTGGCTCGTCGAGGATTACGGGTCAGCCGCGTCGGTGATGATGCCTTGCCGAGGCCGCTGGAAGCCTTGTGTGGCGGCCCTCGTCATGCGAGGGTCATCTCCAATGACCCAATTGGAGGAAGCAAATGCGCCTAACGGATTCGATGCGAGCGGTGCTGTTCGCGTTCGGTATTGCCGTGGCAGCCCTCACGACACCGACGACGCTCACCGCGCAGAAGCCTGCGGCCAAGCCGGCGGCCAGCAAGGCAAAGAACGAGATGCGCATGCCGAAGACGGCGACCGCCCGCTGCTCGGACAGCACGTGGTCGAAGGCGGCCTCCCAGCAGGGCGCCTGCTCGAGCCACGGCGGCGTCGCCAAGTGGTTTGGCAAGGCGCCGGCCAACGTCACCGCGCGCTGCAGCGATGGCGAGTACTGGACGAACGAGGAGCGCCGCGGCGCCTGCGCACAGCATGGCGGCGTGTCGTTCTGGGTGACGAAGAAGGGGAAGGCGAAGAAGGCCGCGTAGCACCTTCGCTTGTCATCCTGAGCGACAGCGAAGGATCTGCACGCGTCAGCGTGCAGATCCTTCGGTCGCTCCGCTCCCTCAGGATGACAGGAATTTACGAACCCAACGGACTGCAATTCCCCGGCAGCCTTCGCGCGCTGCACTCGGCGACGGGGACCGGCATCACGGCCGGCACACTGCCATTCGTGACGCCGAGTGGGATCGTGCTCAGCCGATTGAAGCGCCGCGCATCGATCCAGGTGGTTCCTTGTTCCCACAACAGTGAGAACTCCCGCTCGTAGAGGAGAGCAGTGATAAAGGCAGCGTCGCTGCTCGCCGCCGTCAGGCCCGTCGGCGGAAGACCACCCGAGTTTGTGCGCACGAAGTTCAGATCCGTAACGGCTTGCGTTTTGTTCGGTGTGCTAGCGAACCACTCAGCTTCGGCGCGCAGCAAAATGAGCTCCTCGTTCTTGATGATCGGTATCGGATGCGACGCGTCCGAGAGGCCGTTGGTGAAGTAGTTCGTGAATTTGAGGGTGCCGGTGATGCCGACGCCGGCGATCGTCTGCGGCGCGTCGGCGGTGGCGCCTGCCGTCTTGCTCGTTAGGCGCCTGTCGGGCGTGAGGCCATTGAACTGAACCTTCTGGTAGAGAATGAGGCTGTCGGCGAAGTACCGTACACCGTCGAGCGGCTCGGAAAGGTCGTTTCCCTGATCGCCGGCCGCGTTAGAGAAATTGAAATAGACGCCCTTTTGCAGCTGGCCGGCATTCGCCGGGTCGATGAAAGATGCGTTCAACGCCGTCAGCGCCGACGTATAACATGCCGCGCCACAACCCGCCGTCGCGCGCAGCACATACGCCTTCGCCGTCAATGCGCGCACGAACTGGCCGAAGGTCGCCGGCGTGTCGAAGCCGGAGTAGCCCGGCGGAAGAGGGAAGGGAAACGCAACCGCCGTGTTGGCCTGCAGCTTCGTGTACGCGTCGTTGAGGAGCCCGATAGCATAGCCGTACACGCTATCCTCGGTCACGAACGGAGCCGGCGCCGCCTCGATTGCTCGGCCGACGTCGACGGGCGCGCCGAGCTTTGCTCGCGTCTCGATGATGTACATGAACGCGAGGCCCTTGAGCGTCTCGGCCATCGCCTGCCCGAGCGCTTTCTCGCCTGACGAGAGATCACCGCTGCGGCCGAGCGCGTCGAGATAGGTGTTCGCGTCGCGAATGAGCGCGTATCGGCTCTGCCAGAGCGCGCCACCGAAGCCACTCGGTGACAATGGGCCGAAGTACGGCTCCTGGTAATCGGGCTGGTTGTTGCCGGCGAGATTGATCCCCTCGCGACCCATCGACCCGAGACGCCAGATGAAGCTCGTGATCTCGCTGCGTGAGCGCGAAAAGAGTCCTGTTGCCGCGGCGCTGAGCTTCGCCCGCGTCGGGCTGGCGAGGAGATCGTCGAGCGTGGGTTGATTCGGATTGGTGACGTCGAAGTTCGCGCACGCGACGAACGTTCCGAGGATGAGGGTGGCGCCAGTGGCGCGCAGATATTTATTTAGCATGTTTAGAACCCCACGGCGAGTGAGAACATGAATTGCCGCGAGGGCGGATAGGGACCGAGGTCCACGTTGCGGGTGATTGCCTGTTGACCGTAGTTGCTCGACTCAGGGTCGTAGCCGAAGTACTTCGTGTGCAGCCACAGGTTGCGGCCGGAGAAGATCGCCTGGACGTCGTCGGTGCCGAAGTAGCGCGTGTATCGCGGCGGCACCTTCACCCCGACCTTGATCTCGCGCAGCCGCACGAAGTCCGTCGACTGAACGAAGGGATTGGCGATGCCGGTGTTGAGGCACGCATCGGCGCGGGCGGCGCCCGCCGGGGTGTCCGAATCCGGCGCGAGCTGATTGCAGTCGTAGAGGGAGAGCGTCTGGTTCTGCGCGACGCCGCCCTTCTGCATGTCGACGAGCACCGACAGGGTCGCGAAGCGATAGGTGAAATCGTTGCCGAAGGTCAGCTGATACGCGGGACTCGCATGTCCCATGTAGCCGACCACGAAGCTACCATCTGGATTCAACGCGGTCTGTCCAATGATCTGATCGATCGGGCGTCCCGGCTGAAGAAAGAATTCCCCGAAGGCGAGGCCGAATCCCGCCGTCGGCGGACGGAAGCCAGGCACCGGGAGATTGTCGACGTTCGAGTGATCGTGGCTGTAGGTCGTGCGATAGAGCCAATTGAAGTCACCGCGCCTAACGACTTGCACGGCGAGCGCCGCCTCGATGCCCTCGTTGCTCAGCTGGCCGCCGTTGAGGATCACTTGCGTGAAGCCGCTCGACGGCGCGGGCGTGCGATTGAGTAGCAGGTTGGTCGTGCGTCGCTTATACGCCGTTAGTTCGAGTGTGGCGCGCCCATTCCACGACGCGGCATCGAAGCCGCCCTCGAACTCCTTCGTGCGCTCGGGCTCGATGTTCGGCGCTCCCGAGATGCCGGTGACGTTGGTGCCGACGCTCCCGCCGATGACGCTCGTCGACAGCGTCGTGAACTTCTGGCTGAACTGAGGTTGGCCGCCCGTCTCGCCGTAGGCCGCGCGCAACTTCAGATCGCTGCCGACGCCAAAGAGGTCGGGAAATCGATAGGCGACGCCGGTCTTCGGGAAAACGTAGAACTTGCTCGTGTTTCCGAACACACTGCTGCGCTCGGCGCGGAGGCCGGCTTCCACCGTTAGGCGTTCGTCGAACGCGAGCACCTGTTCCTGCGCGTAGAGCGCGACGGTCCGCTCGGTGGACAGATTCTCCTGCTGCTCGCCGAAGACCGAGCCCTGCGTGATATTGGATTGGCCAGGCAAGAGCCTGCGCGCCGTGACCCGCGCGATCTGCAGTTGCCGATCCTCGTATTGGACGCCTCCCGATGACGTCGCGCGGACGATCGTGCTCGGCGTGTAGCTGTGGATGGCGTTGAGGTTCCAGTTGACGTAGCGCGCGTCGCCATTGCTCAGCGTCGACGCGCCTGGGTTTTGCAGCCGCGCCTGGAAGTACAGCTCCGGCGGCGCGAAGATCACGTCGCGCTGGCTGAAGATGTCGGCCCCCGCCGCGCCGACTAACCTTAGCGATTGCTTATCGTTCGACCACGCGTCGGCGTTGAGTGTGGCGCCGCCGGTGAAGCGGTTCACCGTTTCGCGGTTGCGGCCGAGCGCCGCGGTCTGCAGGGGATTCGAGCCAAGGTACGTGAACTCCGGTATGCGAAAGTGTCCGCTGGCGTCGAATAGCGGCACGAAGCTCGGTATGTACGCGAGGGCATACGTCATTCCCGCGCCGGTGTTGTCGTTGTTGATGAAGCCGCGGTCGCTCGCGTTGCGCGCGAACGCGCTCGTCACCGACAGATTGAGTCGATCCGACAGGTGTTGTCCCAAGTTCAGGCGCAACGCCTGACGCTCGGCGTACGTGTTGTGAACGATGCCGTTGTCGCGCTTCACGCCGCCCGACACGTAGTAAGTCGTGTTGCCGGTTCCACCACCGACGTCGAGCTGTGTCTCGGACGCGGGGGCATTGCCGCCGGCGAGCTCCTTCAGGTGATCGTAGAACGGCAACTTGCCGTTGACGGCCAGGCCTCGAATAATCGCCGAGTCCTGCGCGCTACTGTAAACGTCGAACGCACTCGTCGTGTCGAAGACGCGCTCACCGGGGCCGCGCAGAAGGTTCGACCACCCCAGACGCTGCGTGATGTGCGCCTTCGGCTTTCCCGCCAGGCCGCGATTGGTGGTGATGATGACGACGCCGTTCGCCGCCTTCGAGCCATAGATCGACGATGCCGCCGCGCTCTTGAGGACCTCGATGTTGACGATGTCGTTAGGGTTGAGATCCGCGAGCCGGTTGGCGACGTCGTCCTGGGTCGGACCGGTACCGCTGGCGCTGCCGCTTCCCGTCACCGTGTAGAGACCAGAGGGAATGGACGCGTTGCTGTAGATCACGCCGTCGACGATGATGAGCGGATCCGAGGCGCCGATGACGGTGTTGCTGCCGCGAATCTGAATTTGCGCGCCGCCGCCGGGCGCGCCGGAGTTCGTCTGGATGTTCGCGCCGGCGATCTTCCCCGCCAGCGCGATATCGACCGCCGGTGCCGGGACGCGATTCAACTCCGCTGAATCGACGCTCGACGTCGAGGTGATCGCGTTGCGCTTACTGATCACCGTCGCCTGTCCGGTGACAACGACCTGGTCGAGCGTCAGCGCGGCCCGGGACAGGAAGAGCGTGATCGTGTCCGCTACCGGAGCCGCGACGTCGCGCGCGCCGTAGCCGAGCGCGCGCACGCGCAACCGCTGTGGGCCACCGGGAATCACGAGCGCGAATCGGCCCCGATCGTCGGTCTGCGACGCGGCTGTCCCGCTGATGACGGAGACTATCGCACCCGGAATGGGTTCGGCCGTGCCATCGACACGCACCGAACCGGTGACACGACGCTGTTGAGCGAGGAGCGCGGCCGGCAAAAAGGCGACCGCGGCAAAGGCGGACCAGGCGATGCGAATGACCATTGATTCTCCCTCGGGGCGGGAACGACCAGAGCGAAAGCGACGTCGCGCGCGTTGCATCGGCGCATGCTGCGCGAGGGTGGGTGCGTGCATATACGCCCGCGGCGAAGGACCGTCAAGCAGTTGGGATGAAGTGGCCCATTCGCTACGTTCCCCGCATGCCACGATCCACGATCCGCATTGGCATTGACCTCGGCGGGACGAAAATTGAAGCGGCGGCGCTCGCCGCCAACGGCAAGGAGATCGTTAGGCAGCGCGTGCCGACGCCGGCCGGATACGAGAGCACCCTCGACGCGATGACGAAGCTCATCGCCGACGTCGAAAAGCAGGCGGGACGCACCGGCACCGTCGGCATCGGCATTCCTGGCACGATTGTCCCCGAGACGGGGCTCGTGAAGAACGCCAACTCCATCTGGCTGAACGGCCAGCCCCTAGGCCGGGACCTCGAGCAACGCCTCGGCCGGCCGATACGGCTGATGAATGACGCGGATTGCTTCGCGCTCTCCGAGGCGACGGACGGCGCGGCCGCGGGCGGGCGCGTCGTGTTCGGGGTCATCATCGGCACCGGCGTCGGTGGAGGTATCGTCGTTGACGGCCAATGCCTCCCGGGCGCGAATCTCATCGCGGGGGAGTGGGGACACAATCCGCTTCCATGGATGGCCGCGGACGAATATCCCGGTCCGAACTGTTACTGCGGCCGGATGGGCTGCATCGAAATGTGGGTGTCGGGCCCCGGCTTCGAACGCGATCATGCCCGACGCGCCGGTGCGAGTCTCTCCGCAGCGGAGATCGTTCGGGCTGCAACTGCCGCAGAGCCCATCGCCTCTATGTCGCTGAGTCTCTACTGCGACCGTCTTGGCCGCTCGCTCGCCGGGCTCGTGAACGTACTCGACCCCGATGTGATCGTGCTCGGCGGAGGTATGTCGAACGTTCCTGACTTGCCCAAGCGCGTCGGGGAAATCATTCCACGCTACATCCTGGCCGCCGGCGCGTCGGCCAAGCTGTCCACTCGAATCGTTTGCGCAAAACACGGCGACTCTAGTGGGGTTCGTGGCGCGGCTCGGCTTTGGGAGCGGCGACCATCGTAGCTCGATAGCGGCTTCGATCACGCATCGTCATTTCTGGCACCTCATTCCAAATTTGGAATATTCCAAATTTGGAATGAGAGGCTCCTGAGCGGACCCCAAGACGCGGGTCAGGCCGCTCCTCCTTCCGTGTGGCGTCTGGCGCGTGGAATGCTTAGCGTGGGTGCAATGAACTCGCCCCAGGTCGCGCAAGAGAGCACGCTCGTCAGCGAAGTCGGCTCCGTCAAAGCGCCAACGGTAACGCCGCCGGTGCCGGCGCTCACGCTACCCGATGGCCGGCGCGTCCGGGTCATTCACATCGTCGCCGAACTGGCGCCGTTCGCTCGGAGCGGCGGCCTCGGCGAGGCCGTCGCCAGCTTGGCGCGGTTCCAGGCGGCGTCGGGAATTCCCGCGGCGATCATGATGCCGCTGTACTCCGCGGTGCGCGACACAGCTCCGGAGATCGAGCCCGTCGGCCCCGCGTTCCGGGTGCAAATCGGCAGCCGGATCGAGCCGGCGAGGCTGTGGCGCCTCTCGAAGCGTCCCGACGATCCGCGCGTCGGAACCGAAGTCTATTTCATCGAGAGCGCCGAGTACTTTGATCGGCCCTATCTCTACGGGCCACCCGGCTCTGATTATCCCGACAACGCACGTCGTTATGCATGCTTCTGCATGGCGGCACTGGCGGCCATTCCGCGCATCGCCGGCTCCGATCCCGTGATTCTGCACGCGCACGATTGGCACACGGCACTCGCGCCGGTTTATCTCCGGACGCTGTTCGCCGGGGACGTACGCTACGGCTGGGTGAGCGTCGTCCTTACCGTGCATAACGCCGGATATCAAGGTCACTTCCCGCCTGAGATGATGCCCGACCTCGGCCTGCCGTGGGCGCTCTACAATTGGCGGCAGCTCGAATGGCACGGTCGTGTAAACTTACTAAAGGGCGGTCTCGTCTTCGCGGACGCGGTGACAACGGTGAGCCCGACGCACGCCCATGAGCTCCGCACCGCTGCCGGCGGCTTCGGCCTCGACGGCGTCTTCAGCGGGCTGCGCGATCGGTTCGTCGGTATCACCAATGGCATCGATCAGCGGCGCTGGAATCCATCGACCGACCCGGGGATACCAACGCACTACTCGGCCGACTCACTCGAGGGGAAAGAGGCGTGTAGAGAGGCACTCCAGCAGGAAATTGGGTTGCGACGGATACCCGGCGTTCCGATCTTCGCGATGACGGCGCGTCTCGTCTCCCAGAAAGGACTCGATCTGATCCTGGGCGATCCAGGCTATTTCGCGCTCGACGCGCAATTCCTCTTTCTCGGCGCGGGTGAGCCGCGCTACGAGGCGGCGCTGACGGCGATTGCGGCGCGCGCGCCGAGCCGAATCTCGGTCCAGCTGCGCTTCACCGAGGAGCTCGAGCACAAGCTGCTCGCCGGCGCCGACATGTGTCTGATGCCCTCACAGTACGAGCCGTGCGGGCTCACGCAGATGCGCGCTCAGCGTTACGGGACGCTACCCATCGCCCGCCGCGTCGGTGGACTCGCCGACACCATCGAGGACAACGTCACCGGCTTCCTGTTCGACGACTACGTCGCCGCCGATTTCATGCGCGCCGCGGTGCGCGCCGTCGATCAATACCGGGAACAAGACGGCTGGCGCAACATGATGCGTCAAGCCATGGCGCGCGACTTCGGCTGGGAGCAGTCCGCCGCGAAGTATCTGAACCTATACAAGCGAGTCGTGCAAGGAACGCTGGCACGCTGACACCGCTAACGTCCAGCCAGAGTCAACGTCCAATGGAACGCGCGGCGCCGACGACGGTATAAGCGGCGACCTTGTCCTGGACGAACAATGTCTAAGGCCCACGAGCTGTTGAGGTACATCGCCTACCTGTCTGCTCGGGAGGGCGCACGAGATCGCGAGTCGCTGCGCTGGCGATTGGTTCGTTATGGCGTCGCTGTC
>QHUV01000429.1 GCA_003222065.1 Gemmatimonadota bacterium
ATGATTTCGCGGATGAACTCGAGCGCCATGGTCGTCGTCGAGCACGGGAGAATCGTCTACTCCCACGGCGACCTCACCGCCCAGAGCTACCTCGCGTCCGTACGAAAGAGCATCCTCTCGATGCTCTATGGGATCGAGATCGCGCGCGGCCACCTCGACACCTCGAAAACGCTCGCCCAACTCGGCATCGACGACGTGGGAGGACTGTTGCCTAACGAACGTCAGGCGACGATCCAGGACCTGCTCGGCGCGCGGTCTGGTGTCTTCCACATCGCGTCATACCCCGGCGACTTCCTGAGCGAGGCGCCCCCGCGCGGCTCACAGAAGCACGGCACCTATCAGCTCTACTCCAACTGGGACTTCAACGTCCTCGGCGCGATCTTCGAGCGGGAGACCAAACAGAACATCTACGACGCGCTCCACAACGACCTAGCGCGGCCGATCCAGATGCAGGATTTTCGCCGAGATCTCCAGAAAAAGGAGGGAGACTCGACCCGGTCCATCCACCCCGCGTATCCGATCTTTCTGACGACACGGGACATGGCACGGATTGGTGTGCTGATGCTCAACCATGGCGCGTGGAAGGGGAAGCAGATCGTCCCGCGT
Organism: Gemmatimonadota bacterium; assembly: GCA_003222065.1. Taxonomy (GTDB): domain Bacteria; phylum Gemmatimonadota; class Gemmatimonadetes; order Gemmatimonadales; family Gemmatimonadaceae; genus AG2. The sequence goes on from QHUV01000429.1 coordinate 607, forward strand.
GATTGGGTCGCAAAGTCCACGAGCGTCGTCACGCCGGCGTCGCAGCTCAATCCGTCGTTCGTTAGGCGCGGGCGCGCCGGCTATGGATATCTCTGGTGGGTGCTCGATGGCCCGTGGAACAACGGCCCGTACGAGGGCGCCTACTCTGGCTTTGGCGCGGTCGGACAATACATCACCGTAATCCCCAAGCTGGACATCGTCGTCGCGCACAAGACCATTCCGCGTCCGCCTAACTTCCCGAGCGTCTCGGAGGCTCAGTACTTCGCGCTGCTCGATCGCGTGATCGCGGCCCGCACCGGGGTCATGCCGCGGGCGAGAGGCCCGACGATGGCGCCATACGACATCCTTCTCACCAACGCCCGCATCGTGAACGGCACGGGCGAGCCGGCATTCTCCGGCGACGTGGCGATAACGGGACGACAGATCGTTCGCGTCTCCGCGACGCCGTTGCCGCGCGACTCGGCGTTGCGCGTAATCGACATCAAGGGACACGTCCTCGCTCCCGGCTTCATCGACATGCACGCCCACCTCGAGCCGCTGCTCGGCATGCCCGATGCCCAGAGCGCGGTCCGTCAGGGCGTGACGCTCGCGTTAGGCGGACCGGATGGCGGCGGGCCATGGCCGTTCGGGACCTATCTCGACTCCGCCGACCGCGCGGGGCTCGGCATCAACGTCGCGTACCTCGCGGGACACAACACGATTCGCCGAGAGGTCATGGGCACGGTGAATCGTGCACCGACCCCTGACGAGCTGGCGCGCATGACGCACATGGTCGGACAAGCGATGCACGAAGGCGCGTTCGGCCTCAGCACCGGACTTCGCTACATCCCTGGCTTCTATTCCAAGACCGACGAAGTCGTTGCGCTTTCGAAGGTCGCTGCCGACTCGGGAGGCATCTACACCTCTCACCTGCGCGAGGAAGGACTCGGCCTGCTCGAGGGAGTGGCCGAGGCGTTGGAGATCGGTCGTCAGGCGCACATACCGGTTGTGCTTACCCACCACAAGGCGATCGGACAACAGATGTGGGGAAAGAGCACCGTCACGCTTCACATGGTGGATTCCGCGCGCTCAGCGGGCACCGATGTGATGCTCGATCAATATCCGTATACTGCGAGTTCGACTGGGTTGGACGTCCTCGTTCCACCCTGGGCGCTCGCCGGTGGACGCGAGGAGCTCCGGAAGCGACTGGCCGATCCAGTGCTCAAGGACAGCATCAGCCGGGGCGTCGTTGAGTATCTGCGCAATGATCGCGGCGGCGGCGACGTCAGACGAGTGCAGTTCGCGAACGTCGCGTGGGATCATACGCTCGACGGGAAGACGCTCTACGATTGGGCTGTTCGCAAAGGCGTGTCGCCGACGCCAGAGAAAGCGGCGCCGCTTGTGCTCGAGGGTGTGCTCAACGGCGGCGCGTCGATGGTCTTCCATGTCATCGATGAAGGAGACGTCCGTCGCATCATGGCGCACCCGCAGACGATGATCGGGAGCGACGGGCGACTCTCACGACCGGGCGAAGGTGTGCCGCACCCGCGCAATTACGGCACGTTCCCGCGCGTGCTGGGTGAATACGTGCGCGTGCAGCACGTGCTCACGCTCGAGCAGGCGGTGCGCAAGATGACAGGCATGCCGGCGCAGCGCCTCGGGCTCACGAATCGTGGCTGTATTCGGGCGGGCTGCTTTGCGGATATCACCGTCTTCGATCCAGCGACCATCGCCGACAAGGGGACGTTCACCGACCCCCATCAGTATCCAGTGGGAATAGACTGGGTGTTCGTGAACGGGACGCCGGTCGTCGCTGAAGGGCAATTCACGGCGGCGCGTCCAGGGCGTGTGTTGCGGCACGAGCTACCCCGTCGATAGACGGTTGTCGCGGTTTGCCCGTAGCTTTCGCTCATGCGCATTCTTGTCATCGGTGCCACGGGCACCATCGGAAAGGCAGTACTGGCTGCTCTCGGCGGCCGACACGAGATCATCCCCGCTAGCCGGCAGAAGGCACGCGAGAAGGTCGACATCGCCGACCTGGCGTCGCTGCGCGCGTTACTCGAGCGTGTCGGCCGGGTCGACGCGATCGTCAGCGCGGCGGGAAACGCGGCCTGGAAGCCGCTCGCGAAGCTGACCGACGAGGACTTCGCGTTCAGCGTCG
>QHUV01000455.1 GCA_003222065.1 Gemmatimonadota bacterium
GCCTTGTTTCTGACGACCGCTCCCGTGAGCAATCCGGAGACGCTCTACTCGATATTCAGCAAGAGCGGTGCGACCCAGGAACCTCGCGCAACGTCGTTCCAGAATTATGAAGACTTGCAACAGGCGTTTCGCTTCGGCATTGCAGCGCACGTCGCAATTCTCGTCGCCCTCACCGACAACGCCGGGGAAGCGGAGCAGGTGGCCGCGGCACTCGTCTCCAACAACTACTTTCGCGTGCTCGGCGTTCGGGCCCTGATTGGAAGGGTCTTCACGGAAGGCGAAGGGAGAGCTGAGGGCCAAAGTCCCGTCGTCGTCATCAGTCATTCGCTCTGGCAACGTCGCTTCGGAGGACAGGCGGTACTAGGTCGAACGATTGCGATCAATACTCGATCGTTCGCGATCATCGGTGTTGCACCGCATGGCTTTCGTGGCGTCGAGGTCGGTAAGGCAGTGGACGTTTGGATTCCTTCGTCTATGCATGGCGATGCGCTCACGGGCGTGCAGACCTTCTACTTTCGTCAGCGCTCTGCGGCGATGTTCGACCTCATCGCTCGCCTGCCTACATCGGCGACCGTGGCAGAGATGGAATCGAGTCTCGAGGCCCAAGCGCACATACTCGCGGAGCGCTTCCCCGCCGATAACAAAGGGCTGACGTTCGACGCCATTCCGTTGAGGCAGGCTCAGTTGGGCCCGGCACGGCGTGCCGTTTGGTTACGAGCAGGCGGATTGCTTGCTGTGGTCGTCGCCCTGGTCCTGCTCATCGCGTGTGCGAACGTCGCCAACCTCGCCCTCGCGCGTATTCTCACGCGACGCCAGGAAGTATCGCTGCGCCTCGCACTCGGCGCACCGCCAGCACAAGTTCGGCGCCACCTAACGATAGAAAGCGCAGTGCTAGCCATCATCGGAGGAGTGACAGGGCTGGGTGTTGCGTGGGGGAGCATTCGCTTGGTAACACTCGTACGACCTTCATCGTTGTTTCCCGCCTTCACAGCAGCGATCGACGGGCGGGTCCTGGCCTTTACCGCCGCCGTCGCTTGCGTCGTCACGGTGCTCGTCGGCGTTGGCCCCGCGCTTTACATGACGAGCGGTATCGCGTTGACGGACCTCCATCGCGACCGGTTTACTGCTGCGCGAGTTACTCGCGGCTACGTTGCGCGTTTGCTGTTGGCCTTGCAGTCCGCGCTCGCCATGATCGCGTTGATATTCGCCGCTCTGTTTGTCCGGAGTCTTCGCAACGTCCAACTCATCGACCCCGGCTTCAGGGCAAATAACCTGGCGCTCGTGACTTTCGATCTCGGCGCGCTCCGATACGACAACGAGCGCGGGCCGGCGTTTGTTCGTCGCGTCAACGAGCGAATGAAAGCTGTTCCAGGGGTCGTCTCCTCGGCCGTCGCGAGTCACGTTGTGCTCGACGGCTCAGGACTCGAGAGTCGCATTCGCGTCGCGGGACATGTCTCGGCGGAAGCACTCGGAGTTCACGCCCAAGCGGTCGGGCTGGACTACTTCCAGACGATGGGATTGGCCATTCTCGACGGTCGCGCGTTTCGGCAGGGCGACGATACGTCAAGCCGCTTTGGCTGGGCGGTCGTCAACGCGACGATGGCCGAGCGCATCTGGCCGGGTCGCTCCGCGATCGGAGAACGCTTCGAGATCACGGGCATCGCTGAGCCGTATGTCGTCGTAGGTGTCGTATCGAACTCTCAGTACGAAACGCTAGGGGAAAAGACCCAACCCTTTTTCTACATCTATTACGATCAGTCTCCCGGTCTGAAGAAGCTCACCTTGTACGTACGAACCAGCGTCGATCCTGCATCCGTACTTCCAGCCGTCGTGCGAGAGATTCGCGGCATTGATCGCAACCTTCCGCTGACCGATGTAAGAACGATGAGCGACGTGTTGAGAAAGGCGACGTGGGCGGCGCGCGCCGCTTCAGCGCTGCTTGGCTCGTTCGGGGTGCTCGCACTCGCATTGGCGCTGGTCGGAACGTACGGAGTTACTGCGTTCTTCGTTAATCGCCAACGGCGGGACATCGGGATACGGATGGCCCTCGGCGCGTCATCTCGTAGTGCAATCGCACCGATCATTCAATCGACATTCGTGCCCGCTCTCGTCGGAACTGTCTGCGGTGCGGTGGTCGCCGCCGTCGGCGCACGATTTGTCGCTGGTCTTCTCGTCGGGGTATCACCGGATGATCCTCTGAGCATCTGCGCCGCTGCGACAATTCTTCTCGCGTGCGCGGGAGCGGCTTCGCTGCTGCCGGCGAGAGCTGCCTTGCGGCAGGATCCCGTAGCCACGTTGCGAGGCGAGTGATTCGTGCGAACCGCAGAAGCACAGCTAGCCGAAGGTGAATGAGAACGCCTCGACGCCGGGATCGAGAAACTCGATCTCGAACACTCGGTCGACGATGGGTTTCGGTTGTCGAATCAGCTGATGAAGGCGCTGCTCGGTTGCGACGCCGCTTCCCTGTTCGTCGACCTCGAGACCGTGAGCCGCCGTCGGCGGACGGCCGTCGAGCAGAACACGGAACCGCGCCGGCCGCGCTCCCAGGGGCGGCCCCATTACGAGATGCAGATCACGGCTGTGAAAGCAGTACGCGATTCGCCCGTTAGGCTGGTTCAACGCAATCGAGCCCTTCTCGACCGTCCAATCGCCGGCGAGCGCCCATTGATTCAGTCGCAGCTCGCGTGGCACGGTGTACGTTCGGCGACGGCCCGGTGCGACACCCCCCGGAGATGAAAAGTGCTCCGTCCGGTCATAGCCGACATAGTTCTCCCCTGATTTCAGATCCTCCCAGTCGGCTGGCGCCTCGATGCCACGACCGTCCACCGACGCAGGTTGGTGGGCCGGTTCGCGCCCTCCTGCTTCCGTGAGCAATTGCTGAATCATCCGTTCGGATGCGGCGTACTCGCCCTCTCCGAACTGGTGATGCCGCACGCGTCCCTTCGCGTCGAGTAGGTAAAGCGCGGGCCAGTACTGATTATTGAATCCGCGCCAGACCGCATAGTCATTATCGACGGCGACCGGATAATCGACCTTCAGATCCCCTGTCGCTCGCCGCACGTTGTCGAGATCATGCTCGAACGCGAACTCTGGCGTGTGGACACCAATCACTACCAAGCCTGAGTTTTTGTACGCTTGTGCCCAGGCTCGGGTGTACGCCAGCGTGCGAAGCCAATTGATACACGTGAACGT
>QHUV01000456.1 GCA_003222065.1 Gemmatimonadota bacterium
TCACTTCTCGCTCTGTGCTCGCGACGCGTTGCGCCAGACTCGAGTCCCGGACGTCGCGAACGCCGTGAATCCCGCGAGGGATCGGTCCGTAAGGCCTCCCGCCGCCCCGTCGCTTCACTTCGTGCGCTCACCAGAGCCGGACTGCTCGTATGGACAGCTTCTTCCAGGACGTTCGCTACGCCGGCCGCACGTTGCGGAAGAACCCCACCTTCACGCTCATCGCAGTCGTTTGCCTCGCTATGGGCATTGCGACCAACACAACGCTCTTTTCCTGCTTCAACGCGATCGTTCTGCGCCCATTCCCCTTTGCCGACCCGGATCGCCTCGTGGCGCTCTGGGACTTCAACCCCAAGAACGGCAACCGCGACGGCATCTCGTACCTGAATTACCTCGACTGGCGCGATCAGGCGCGCGCCTTCTCCGCGATCGCCGCGTACACCGGTCGGAGCGTTGCCATCACTGAGGGCACCGAGCCCGCGCGGCTCCAGGGGCAGCTCGTCACCGCCAATCTCTTCCCGCTTCTCGGCGTTCGGCCGCAGCTCGGACGTCTCTTTCGCGCCGACGAGGACGCGGCCGGCGCGGCTGGTGTCGTGCTTCTCAGCGACGCCGCCTGGAGACGCCTCTATAACGCAGATTCGTCGGTAGTGGGACGGGTGATCTCGGTGAACAACGAAGCGCACACCGTGGTGGGCATCATGCCGCCCAACTTCAAGTTTCCAGAGAACGCCGAGATCTGGCTGCCGGTGGCTCCGCTCCTCCATGCCGACCATCGTGATTGGCCTACGCTCGCTGCGGTGGCTCGGCTCCAGCCCGGCGTCACGATCGTACAAGCGAATGCCGAACTGAAGGCGCTTACGACACGTCTCAAATCGCAGTACGGCGTGACAACCAGCGACTATGTCGGGAATGCGCGGCCCCTTCGCGAGGACTTTCTTCCCAACGACGTGAAGCTCGTCGTCTCAGCCATGATGGGCGCGGTAACGTTCGTGCTCCTGATCGCCGTGGCCAATGTCGCGAATCTCATGATTACGCGCGCGACCGGGAGGCAACGCGAGCTCGCCATCCGTGCGGCGATCGGTGCGGGACGGTTTCGCATCATCCGACAGCTTCTCACTGAAGCAGTGATCGTGGCGCTCGTAGCGGGACTCGTCGCCATCCCGCTCAGCTGGGAGGGACTCCGTTTGATAAGCTTCGCGATCCCGCCGGAAAACCCGATACCGTACTATATGAAGTGGTCTCTCGACGCGACGACGCTGTTCTACACGGCAGCGGTCTCGCTGGTCACGGGCGTCCTCTTCGGGCTCGCGCCGGCGGTGCAAGCTGGGCGCGGCCAACTCACCGAGGCGCTGAAAGAAGGTGCGCGCGGCGCTAGTGGAGGCGCGCGACACAACCGGCTGCGCAGCACACTGGTGGTGGCTGAGGTGGCACTGTCGCTGGTTCTGCTCGTGGGTGCGTCACTCTTCGTGCGGACCTTCATCGGACTGAGGCACCTGCCAGTGGGCTTCGATCCGTCAAGGATCCTAACGATGCGCCTTTACCTGCCTGGCCAGCGTTACGACAGCACTCGGGCCAGGCAACAGGTCATCGAGGACATCTTGCGCCGAGTCGAGGCGTTGCCTGGCGTCTCGGCGGCTACGATCTCCAACACCATTCCCTTGAACGGCGGCGGCAGCGGTGACGGCGTGATCGTCGATGGGCGTACAGTCGAGAAAGGCAAAGAGCCGTCGATCTTCTGGACGGGGGTGGCGGGACACTGGTTGGAGACATTTGGCGTGAAGCTCGAGAGCGGGAGAACGTTTACCGACGGCGAGCTGCGCGACAGCACACGGGTCGCGGTGGTCGATCACTCGATGGCCGTTAGGCTCTGGCCACATTTGGACGCCGTGGGGCAGCGATTTCGGCTCGCGAGCGACACGTCGCTTCAGTGGTTCACGGTCATTGGCGTCGCGCACGATATCCGCATTGGTCAGCCCAACAACACGGGGCCGCCGCGGCCATCGGCGTTCATGTCCTATCACTTTTTCGCCGCGCGCAATAACGGTCTGATGGTGCGCGTAGGAGGTGATGCTGAAAGCAGCGGTGGGGGCGGTTCATCTACGGCGGTGACAAACGCCGTACGCGGCGCCATCCGCGCGGCAGATGCCGCGGTGCCGGTGTTCAGCGTGGAGACAATGGAGAAAGTGCGCGAGCTGAGCTTCTGGCAGTATGGCCTCTTCGGCACGATGTTCGGCGCGTTCGGCGGCATCGCACTCTTCCTGGCCGCCGTAGGCGTGTACGGGGTGATTTCGTATGGCGTCTCGCAGCGCACGCGCGAGATCGGCGTGCGCGTCGCACTTGGCGCGCAGCGCCGCGACGTGATTGGATTGATCGTGCGACAGGGCATGTCGCTCGCGGCGATCGGCATCGCCGTCGGACTCGCCGGTGCCTTCGGCATGACGCGAGTGGTGAGAACTCTGCTCATCGGCGTGTCGCCGACCGATCCCCTGAGCTTTGTCAGCGTCGCGCTCTTCCTCGCCGGCGTGGCGCTTCTGGCGAGCGTCATCCCGGCCCGTCGTGCGACGGAGGTCGATCCGATCGTAGCGCTTCGCGTGGAGTAACGGCTGCAATGATGTGGCCGCATGTGTAGCGACGGGGACAAAGCCACTGGTTCAAGAATGGGAAACGGCCATGGGGATTTTCATCGCGCTGCTGCGTGGGATCAACGTTGGCGGAACAGGACTTCTGCCGATGAAGGATTTGACTGGTCTATGCTCAGGGCTCGGCTTTCTAGCGATCCGCACTTACATCCAGAGCGGCAATGTGATCTTTGAAAGCCGCCTCTCTGAGGAAGACATCCGATCCTCTCTGGAGAAAGCAGTAGCCAGGAGGGTGGGAAAGAACGTTGACGTAATGGTGCGTACACCCGCGGAGATGCGTTCGATTCTCAGCAACAATCCGTTCCCGGATAAAGAACCAGCAAGAGTCGCAGTGGCGTTCCTCTGTGAACCGCCGCCAAAGAATCTGATGAAGAATGTGGTCGCCCCTGGCGGGGAGCAGGTCAAGCCAGGTAAGCGCGAGGTTTATGTCTATTATCCCGACGGAATGGGGCGCTCAAAGCTCAAGCTTCCATTGAATGGGGCAGCAGCAACTGTTAGGAACATCAATACCGTGACCAAACTGGTCGCGCTGACAGAAGGGTGAGATCCGTCCGGACGCCATCGGGCCCGCGAGCTCGTTAGCGTCGCATCAGCCGATCACGCGACGCGCGCGCCTACTTGCACACGGGCGCCCCATCGCTGACAGTCGCGTCAACCGGATTAACCGTGTTCACGCCAATGCCGCAGCTGAAGTTCGAGATCTGCGTGTGGGTGACCGTGGCAGACCAATAGCCGGGTCCAATCGCCGTGGTATAGGCCTTCTGCTTTGAGTTGGCGAACTTTGGAATCGCTAACGCAGCAAGAATGCCGATAATTACCATGACAATGAGAAGTTCGATAAGAGTGAAGCCTCGTCGGGAGGATGCCATGCGCATATCCAATACGAGAGGAGGGTGACCAGGATCACGCCCGGATTCCGACCCATGAGAGTCGTACTTCTCCGTAGTAGGCACTCCTGGTGCCACCGGGTGCTCCTTCGGCAACACCGTGGAATCGGTCACAGCGCGACGCAGCGCTTGAACACCACCGCATGATGCACGACGCCGCCGCGTCTTGCATGGGCCGACATGGAGTCACTGCGCTATCAGCGCTGACTGTGCCGCTACGTTCTGCCACCGACCATTCCGTTTCAGATAGACCCGGATGTATCGAATCTTTCGGACGAATGGCTGGCCGTTATACGTACCACTGCCCTCCTGCTCACCAATCACGATTGCCGCAGTTGAATCGAATACCTGCACCTGTTCGTTCTTGGCGATGAGACTCGTCCACTTGATAACGTGCGTGCGAGTTTCGTCGACGTTCTGTTGTTTCGTGCGGCGCATGCCGGTCGCGGCGACGTCAACGAAGTCGTCGGCCAGAATGCTCGCGAGCCGATCCGCGTCGCCAGTCAGGTGAGCAGCCCGACGCTGCGCCTCGAGACTCAGTATCAATGGGGTGATGGAATCAGCTCGAGTGCCCAGCAGAGCAGCGACCGGATCAACGATCCGCACCGGAAACACTTCGGCCAGCAATCGATCTGCCTCCACCGCCAACACCGCCGCGAACACCGCGCCGAGCACGAGACCTGTTGCAAGCGGCCGCGCATTCGGCGCCACTATCGCCCGATAGACATCCCTCGGTCGCGCCCCGAGCGCCAACCGGATTCCCATCTCCTTCAAGCGTCGTCGAGCCGCGAGGGCGACGACGCCGTACACACCGAAAATGGCGAGAATGGCCGTGATCGCTGCCACGAGGCCGACTACTTCCCCGATGCGCTGAAACGCGTCGACGATCATCGTCAGTTGTACCTCCACCGTCTGCGGCGCTGCAACAGCGCCCGCGAATCGCTCGCTCACGAGTGACGACGCGCGTCGCACGACGCCGCTTCCGGCGTCCTCGACCTTCAAGAACGGTTGATAGAGCCGCGCGTTCGGTCGCCACGGCGTGTACATCATCAACGCCTGGACAGGCTCGGCGGTCCTGCTCGACGCGTCGGACGCGATGCCGATCACGACCAGCGCGTGCGTTGCGTCGATGGTGAGATGTTGTCCAAGCGGATCAGCGCTGCCCCACAACTCACGCGCCGCCTCACGTGAGACGATCACCGGACACACTACCGCCGCGCAATCCGCATCGGCCAACGTGAACGATCGCCCTCGCTCCACGCGGATCCCGAACACGTCGAAGTAACTCGGCGAGACCTCGATCGATGGCATCGCTCGCCGGCGCTCCTCGGCGGTCTTCACAATCGTCACGCCCGTCGCTTCGTCGCCGACCGGCTCGGCCGTTGCGAACGCGACGCCGCGCACGCCGCTCACCGTCGTCAGCATACGCGCGACGTCGTCGTGAAAGCTCTGCCATCTGCCCGTCGCGGGCTGCGGCGCACGCAGGTTCATCCGCCATCAGCGCCGCGCCCACCGTCGTGACGAGCAGGAACGCGAACACGCGCCAGTCGGGCGTGAACGAGAAGTTCACCGGCCGTTGGATAATCCACTCCAGAAGAATCCGCGGTAACCGAAAGGTCAGCGCTGAAGCGACCGTGCCGGCCACAATCGCCAGCATCAGCGATTCCGTTCCGAGCATTGCGGCCAGACGCGGCGCGCCGGCGCCGAGTGCCATGCGGAGAGCCATCTCCGTGCGGCGGCCGTGCGCGATCGCGAGCAGGATCGACACCACGCTTGCGCACGCGACGAGCGCGAGACACGCCAGCCCGACGAAGACCACCGCGAGGATACCGGTAACCGCCACGCCGTTCCCGGGCTTCGCGATGAGAGAGCCGTCGTTGACGAACACCGCAGTGTGGCGGCCAGTCGTCAATCGGTCTTGCTGCGCGGCGATCACACGCGCCTCCGCCGAGACGTCGCCGCGTGTGGCTCCCGGCGCCAGGCGGCCGTCTATGAACAGCGGAATCGCGTTCGGCGACGCGGCGTCGTTAGGCCCGAGGTGAAGCGACTCGCGCAGCGTGTAGGGCAGCCAAAGCTCATCGTCGATGGACGCGCTGCTGAACGGCGGCGCGACGCCGACGATGCGAATCGACTGGCCGTTGATCCGGAGTACGCGGCCGACCGCGGCTGGGCCGCCGCCGAATGCGGTGCGCCACAGGTCGTGGCCGATGACGGCGACGGGCGCGCGCGACTCACAGTCGTCCCGCTGGAGCATGCGGCCCGCGATCGGCCGGACCGGCCCATACACCTCGAAGAAGCCGCACGTGACAAGCGCGCCGGGCGTGGGGCGCGCGCCATCGGAGAGCGCGAGCTGCACGTGCTGCCATCCCGCGATCGAGGACAGTGATCGGATCGTGCGTGCATACGAGAGGTAGTCGCCGAGCGGAGCCGCGCCTGGGAACGAGGGCCCTGTGGTGTCCGTCCGATACGACACCAGGATCCGCGTGAACGTCGCGGCGTCGCGGTCCACGCGCGCGCGGAACGCGAGCGCATTCATCACGGAGAACACCACCGCGCTGATGCCGATGCCGAGCGTGAGCGTCGTGACGACGATCAGCGACTGGATCGGATGGTGCCCGAGGCCGCGCGCCGCGAACTCGACGTTGGCGCGGAGCTCCCCCCACAGACGCAATCCGCGCGCGTCCCGCGCCGTCTCTTTCTGCGCTTCCACGCCGCCGAACTCGGCGCGCGCCGCA
>QHUV01000457.1 GCA_003222065.1 Gemmatimonadota bacterium
CGGTCTCGACCTTCATCATGTTCGTCGTGCCCGGAACATCGAACGGCACGCCGGCCGTGACGATCACGCGGTCGCCGGTTCGCGCCAAGGCGCGGCGGCGAACGACATTGAGCGCGAGACGCACCATCTCGTCGTACGTAGCGCAGTGCGGCACGAGCTCGGGAATGACGCCCCACACCAGCGCGAGCTGGCGATAGGTGCGGGGCTGATCAGTGAGCACGAGAATCGGCACCGACGGTCGCTGCGACGCGACGACACGCGAGCTAAAGCCGCTCTTGGTAAACACGATCAGGCACGGCGCACGGAGCATGCGCGACGCCGCATTGCACGCGGCAGCAATGGCGAATTCGGTAGACATCGCCGTCTCGTCGCCGCGCTGTCCATCGCGCATGAAGGCCGTCGCGCTCTTTTCCACCTCGGCGATGATCCGGTTCATCGCCTCGACGGCGAGGCGGGGATATTGGCCGGCGGCGGTCTCCGCGGAGAGCATGACGGCGTCCGTGCCGTCGAGAATCGCGTTCGCGACATCACTCGCCTCGGCGCGCGTCGGACGCGGATGCGTGATCATCGACTCGAGCATCTGCGTCGCTGTGATCACTGGCCGTCCCATCCGGTTGCATAACGAGATGATCCGCTTCTGGGCGAGCGGTACCTCCTCGAATGGCAACTCGACGCCGAGGTCGCCGCGCGCGACCATGACGCCGTCGGACGCGCGGATGATGCTCTCGATGTTCTCGAGCGCCGAGTCCTTCTCGATCTTGGCGACGACCAGGATCTCATTCGGGATCATCGCCCGCAGTTCGGCGATGTCCTGCGCGCGACGCACGAAGCTGAGTGCGAGATAATCGACGCTCTGCTCGACGGCGAAGGCGACGTCCTCGCGATCCTTCTCCGTGATCGATGGGGCCGAGACAGACACACCGGGAAGGTTTATCCCTTTGTGGCTCGTGAGGGCGCCACCGTGAAGGACGCGAGTGGTGATACGCGGTGGGGAGACATCAAGCACGACGAGCTCGAGGAGGCCATCGTTGATGAGGACGCGATCACCCACGTGCACGTCGTCGGCGAGCCCTTCGTACGTGACCGGCAACTCGCTGTCGCGGACGGAATGCTCTGGCGCGAGCACCACGTCCGCGCCGTCGTAGCGCGTCGGGCGAGCAGCTGGACGGCCCGAGCGTGCAGACGATCTTCGTGCGGCAGAATGACAAGTCGCGCGCGGTGCGAGAGCGGTCGTTACCTCGAGGCGACGAGATCGCGTCCAAGCGCCTTCGTCTTCTTCGACAAGCCGGCGATCAGCGTGTCATAGGACTTCTGGAAGCTGGCGAGACCGTCGATTAGCAACTTCTCGGTGACGTCGTCGATGGAGATGCCGAGCTGCGCGAGGTCGCGTATCACCGTCTCCGCGACATCTACCTCCTTGTCGACCGTGCGCTTCACCTCGCCATGATCGCGGAAGGCCTCGATGGTCTGCGGCGGCATGGTGTTCACGGTGTGCGGTCCAATGAGTTGCTCGACATACATGACGTCGCGATAGGAGGGGTTCTTGGTACTCGTGCTCGCCCACAGGACGCGCTGCACGGAAGCGCCCTTCGCCTCGAGCTTCTTCCAGCGAGGCGATGAGAATTCCTTCTGGAAGATACGATAGGCGAGCTTCGCGTTGGCGATCGCGGCTTTGCCACGGAGCGAGTCGATTTGCTTGCGTTTCTCGGGTGAGGCGCTCTTGAGGATCGCGTCGAGCCGCTTGTCGACCTCGCTGTCGACGCGGCTCACAAAGAAGCTCGCGACGGAAGCAATGTTCCTGATGTCCTTCCCAGCGGCAACGCGCTCCTCGAGACCGGCCATGTACGCCTCGATGACTCGTCGGTATGCGTCGAGCGAGAACAACAGGGTGATGTTGATGTTCAGCCCACTCGCGATCAGGCGACGTACCGCATCGGCACCTTCGATTGTCCCCGGCACCTTGACCATCACGTTCGGCCGGTCGACGGTCGACCAGAGCCGCGCCGCTTCGCTCACCGTGCCTAACAAGTCGTGCGCGGCGGCGGGAGAGACTTCGATCGAGACGAAGCCATCCTTAGCGCCTTCGCGGTCGTAGACGCCACGGAAGATGTCGCACGCGTCACGCACGTCGGTCGTCGAGATGAGCTCGAACAGCTCCATGGCGGTGAAGTCGCCCGACGCCGTTCGGATCTGATCGTCGTACGCGCTGCCCTCGGCGAGTGCCTTCTCGAAGATCGTAGGATTGGACGTCATGCCAGTCAGCGCGTCCTCGCGGATGCGGCGCTCGAGATCTCCGTTCCTGAGAATGGTGCGCTCGATGAAATCGAGCCAAATGGAGACACCCGCGTCGTGCAAGCGTTGAAGGCGATCGGAAGCAGACGGCATGGACAGCTCGCGAAAAAGGGTACGACTGGAAGATAAGCACTAGGTGCTAGGTGCTAGTCGAATCCCCTAACATCTAGCACCTAGCACCTAGCACCTGCCCCTACCGCTCCGCCACGATTTTCCAAATTCGTCCCGTTGCATCATCCGTGACGTAGAGCGCGCCATCCGGACCTTGTGCGAGGCCGGTGGGACGCCGGTTCGCGGAACCCCTAAAGCCGTCCGCGAAGATCTCGTACGCGCCGCTAGCGCGGCCGTTCGTCATCGGTTGGAAGACGACGTTGTAACCAGCCTGCGGCAGAGGTGCGCGATTCCAGGAGCCGTGAAAAGCGATGAATGCGCCCTCGCGATACCGCGGCGGGAACTGCGAGCCGGTGTAGAACAGCAACGCGTCCGGCGCCCAGTGCGCGGGGAAGTACCCGATGTTGCCGTTCTTCGCGCCGCATCGACCGACCTGCTTGCCGTCCCCGCCGTACTCGGGAGCCAGAACTTTCTTCTTTTGCTGAGGATCGAAGTAGCAGTACGGCCAACCGAAATCGTTGCCGCTCTGGACGCGCAGCAGCTCCTCGGCCGGCAGCTCCGCGCCCTGTTCGTCGGTGTAGAGCTTCGGCCAGCTTGCGCCGCCGCCGCCGAGCTGGTCGCGTCCATGTTGCATGACATAGAGCTCGCCGTCACGCGAATTGATGGTAATCCCAACAGAGTTGCGGATGCCGCGCGCAAAGTGCTGACCATCGGCTTGCGTCTGATGCAGCTTCCGGGCGTCAAATCGCCAGATCCCGGCGCGCGTCTCGAGCTCGGTACATGGATCGACGCCAGCCACCTCGGGTCTTCGGTCCGAGCTCTGACAGGAGTTCGTTCCTGAGCCGACATTCACGTAAAGCGAACCGTCGCGGGCGATCGTGAAGGTCTTGGCCCCGTGTCCGCCCTTTGGCAGCCCGGTTACTATCTCCTCCGCGCCGCCGGTTGGGGCGAGTGATCCTGTCGCGAGTCGAAACCGGAGGATGTCGGACCCGTTCTCGGTATAGAGATAACCGTCGAACAGCGCCACCTCGGACGCGTGAAAGTCGCCGAACTTGCTTCGCTCGTCGGCAACGCCGTCGCCGTTGCCGTCGCGGAGCGCGATCACTCCTCCGCTCTGCAGCGCGACAAAGACGTCGCCGTTAGGCGCCACGGTGAGATGACGTGGCCGGGCCAGGCTGTCAGCGAACACCGTGGCGCAAAAGCCCTTGGGAAGGGTGATGCCGCCGTTGTCCGGCGCGCAGTGGACGTCGGATCGCGGGCGCTGGGGAGTCTGGCCGCGCGCCAGCGTCGGCAACAGACCGGCGACAAGAGCGAGTCGAGCAATGCGAGGATACATAGATCGGAGCGCTAGCTGAGAGGGGGTGGGTGGCGCGGAATATATCGGGAGATGGACTATCCAACCATAAAGGCGCGCGGAGTGTCTAGCAGCTAGGGTACGGCGAGGCAAATGACTTTGGTTCCGAGTGGGAACCAGGTCGCTGCCTCTTCCGTTGTGTCGGAATTAGCAAACTCGCAATTCGGAGGCTCCATGCGCCTGACGTCGTTCATTGGCCGAGTCACACCACTCCTGCTGATCTGCAGCTTACCAGTCCAGGCGCAGCGCACGTCGCGAGACCCGGAGCGTGCGAGTGACGAGTGGCTCGACAAGTGTCGCGATGGGCGCGGCCGGTCGAACGACGACCGCGATCGCGTTTGTGAGGTCCGAGAAAAGCGCCTCTCCCCCACGAGAATGCTCGACATCGATGGGAGAGAAAACGGGGGTGTCAGCGTGCACGGCTGGGATCGATCGGAGGTGCTCATCCTCGCCAAGATCCAAGCCGACGCCGACGACGCGGACGAGGCCAAGGACGTGGCCGCCGGCATTACCATCGACGTCGACGGTGGGCGGATCCGCGCCGACGGCCCGTCGACGCGGCGCCACCAGTCGTGGTCAGTGAGCTACGAGGTATGGACGCCCCGGCGAACCGACTTGCGCGTGTCGACTCACAACGGTGGGATCAGCATCGACGATATCGAGGCCCGGCTCGACCTCGGCGCGGTCAATGGCGGAATCGCGCTTCAGCGCGTAGCGGGCGATGTCCATGGGGAA
>QHUV01000038.1 GCA_003222065.1 Gemmatimonadota bacterium
TGGCGAGCGGCCGCTGTACTTGCTGTACGACCAGGTTTATTGGATGCTCACCTTCGGTGATGCGAGACACGTGAACCCCGTCGCCCTGCGTCCGGCGATCCAGCCGTACACGATTCTCATTGACGCGATCTCGAAGTCGTTCGCGGCGACGGGATTGCGCGTTGGTTGGGCCGTTGGACCAGCCGACGTGATCAAGCGCATGTCCGACGTCCTCGGTCACGTCGGCACGTGGGCTCCGCGCGCGGAGCAAGTCGCGACGACGAATCTTTTGAATGACGA
>QHUV01000039.1 GCA_003222065.1 Gemmatimonadota bacterium
ACGTCGGCGGTCTTGTGCAACGCCACCACCCGTTGTTTCGCGGGCTGCTGAAAGTACTTGGTGATTGTCGGATCGAAGCGCGAAATCGCGTACGCGCCGAGTGCAAAGGCCCCCGCCCACTCCATGTCCGATGCGCGAAGGAATGTCTTTTCCCCTGTGGCGTTCTGGGCGCCAGCGTTGCTCGGAACGAGAAGCATCAACGATAGCCAACGGGCACCAACGCGAACGGACACGCGCATCCTTTGACCAGTACGCGCGCTCCTAGTGCAGTCGACGTGCCGGCCGAGCCTATCGAATACGCTCAGATTCCGTTTGCCACAGACCGATCGTGATCCTTCGCGAAGGGCGTTGCCGCACTCGTCGCCCGCGTCACCTTGCCGAGCGTTTCGCCGACGATCGCGACGAGCTCCCGCGGCCGGATCGGAAGGGCAAGGTAGCGATCGGCGCCTTCGTCGATCGCGAGACGCCGGTGTGTCTCGGTGGTCCAACCTGTGAGCACAACCACTGGCAAATGTGACCCGAGCGCGGTCCTCATGCGGCGCAGGAGACATTCGTCGTTACTGCTGGGGAGATATAGGTCGGTGACGACGAGGTCGACTGGGGCGGCGGCGATTCGGGCCAGCGCGGACTCGACGTCGCTCACGACGTCGACCTCGTACCCGTCGTAGGCGAGAACGCTGCCGTAAATCTTTTGGCAATCGGCATTTGCGTGCGCGAGCAGGATGCGTCCGTTCGCCACGGGCCTCCCGGCAGGATGCATTGAACGCGTCGTCGCGCCGCCACCATACGTCCGAAGCGCAGCGGACGCAAGCGTAAGTTGGCATCAAGTCTGCCTGCCTGGACGGCAGCGGACGAGGTCGATCGTATGGCATACCGAACGTTCATTGATTCGCACGGAGTAGAGTGGCAAACGTGGGATGTCTTGCCGAAGGGTGTCGAGCGTCGAATAACGGACCGTCGCGTTTGTCCCGAAGCGTTATCCTTTCCCGATCGTCGGCACGTTGATCGACGCCAGGTCGAGGGGCACTGGTCGCCGCTGACGAGCGGGCTGCGGGACGGGTGGCTCTGCTTCGATGCCGGCGGCAATCGACGGCGGCTTACGCCGATTCCGCCTGACTGGGAGGAATGCGCGCCAGCGGCGCTCGAACGCTACTGCGGCTTGGCGGTGCCTGTGCGGCGGCCGTCGGCGGAAGCCCGATACGGCTGATCCGGTGACGCGCTGTCGTCGATCACGGGCGCCATCATCGCTGTCGCCGACCAATCGGACGTAAGCAGCTCGATCACGCGCTGTTCCGCGAAGGGGTGCTCGGCGATCTCCGTGAGCAGGTTGCCGTGACCGGCACGGCGCCATTCGTCGCGAGCGCGATCGGCGAATGAGACCGCCCCGACGTGGTCCGTGCCGCGCAGAGCGACGGCGACCGCACCCTCCAAGTAACCGACCAGATCTCCCGATCCGCGTCGAAGTTGGCGAAGGAGTATCTCGCCGAGTGCCAGCGTGCCGCCCGGCATTTGCGGGCGAATGACGACAATCGTAAAAATCGACCGCTCGCGAGCGATGAGGACGTTCATCGCATTACGGAATGCGTGCGCGTCGAGGAGCGCGTAGCCGGACCCGAGCCCGTGCGGCTGCGTGATGAGGGGTATATCGGCTTGATGGGTGTTTAGGGTCTTTCGCCTGGCGATTCCTACGATGTTGCTACGGGCCCACTCCGGCATTGACCGTCTCCAACGCTACTCGATACACCCCAGCTCGCCGCCAGACCCTTCCTCGTGCCCGCAACGGCTCTAACCATGCACAAATGCAGATGCCGTTCCGCAGCATCGGAGAGACGGCCTTTCGGGTCGATCAACAGTCATGAAACGCCATCGCTCGCGGCCGCGTACGGTTCGCGTCACTCACACGCACAGGTCTCGGCATGTGGTCCCTTCTGAAGTGGCTCGTCATGCGGCTCGCGATCGTGCGCTGGATATTCAAGGTCCTTGGTCTCGTCGCTTTTCTTCCTATCGCGTTCCTGCTGAAGGCGATCGGTATCCCGCTGCTGATCGTGCTCGCCGTGCTGGCGTTGCCGGTGCTGTTTGTCTTGTTCCTGTTGGGACTGCCGATCTTTCTCGTGTTGCTCGTGGGCGGCCTGGCAATGGGCGCCCTGTTCGCGGCGCTCTCATTCGGGATTCTCGCGCTCAAGGTCGCGATCTTCGTCGTGCTGCCCATGTGGCTGCTGTGGAAGCTCGGGTCATGGATGTTTCGCCGGCGTGACGGAGTCGCCCGGCGCGATGCACCGGCCCAGGACGTCCCCGACGGTGCTGATCCCGCTTGACGATTTCTAGGCTGACAGTCCAGCCCTCATCACCCCGATTTCGCCGTCGTGCGACCATCCTTGCCTAACGGCGGGACGTTCTTGGCCGCGGGGATGGCATCACGATGCTCCGGTGGCACGAGATCGGTGTCCCAGTCGAGCGAATGCCTGAATTCATCACGCAGCTCGCGATGGGTGCGCCAGAAGTAATATCCCATCGCCGAGGCGGCGATCAGGTTGCCAAGCATGACTTGGTACCACGCGAGCACTTTGAGCGAGCTGGCCTCGTGCAGCAAGCCGGTGAATCCGTAAAACCCGATCTCTGTCGCGACGAATAGAACGACGAAGCCTAACAAGATCGACGGCTCGTGTTTCGCGAGATGTACGATGAGCGCCGCGAGAAGGCCGACGAACATGAAGGCGCCGAAGTGAAAGATCGTGTAAACCAAAACAAACGTGAGCTTGCTGTCCGTGGCGTCGTCGGGTCCGAACACGTCGAGTAAGCCATGACCGAGTGCCGCGGGAGTGCGGAACGGCTGGCCGCCGATCGAATCGATGATCAGGAACCAGATCGCGATCGCGGCCGCGCCGATCAATCCAGCGATGATGCCGTCGTGTAGCATGGGATGAGGATGATCGGCGAAGCCATGGTAGCTGTCATTCACCGCCTTGGCATTGCGGCGCCACGGGATGATCAACAACAGCGCCAGCACGATGACCGGCACCCACACGTGTCCCTCGCCGCTCGCGTACTGCGTGAGCGTTGCCGGGACCATGACGACGGCGAGTACGATTGCCGCGAATGACGCAGTGGCCGGGACCAGTAGGCCAATCGCACCGATGCACTCGACGAGGCCGACGATCACGCGCATGACTTGAGGGAAGTCGCGCATCGCTGACGCCTGAAACCCGACCGCAGCCGAACCGATGACCTTCGGCACGCCGGTGAGGAGAAAGAGACCGGCGAGAGCGATACTCAATGTCCAAATTACGAAGGCATCGATTGCGCGAGCTCTAGTCATGAGCCACCTCGGCTTTCGGAATGGCACCGGCGACACTGCCATCGTGCGCGGTGCGTCGCCATCTTCCTGCTACATATGGAACCGTCTGCGCTGCCGCCAGAAACACTCGAGGGCTGGTATGCTCTTCATCAGCTCTACACCGTCGATCGACGGGCGTTGCGGTCGCTTGCGCCCAACACCGCGCGGGACCTTCGTTGCACGACGGCAGATACCCTCCGCGCGATTACTCACGACGAGGGTGAGGGCTGGAGCGCCGTTGTTTCGCTTACCGGATCGACTGCTGACGTCCTGTTCATGCACTTTCGGCCGACACTCGATGAGGTGCGTGACGTGCAGCGCTGCCTCGACCGATTGCCGGTAATGGATTTCCTCCGTCCGGCGATGTACTTCCTCAGCGTGACGGAGCTGGGGCTGTATCAACTGGCCGCGCACGGGAATGACGATCCACAGCACGAGGCACGGATTCGCGCCGAGCGCGAGAGCCCGCATACTTTGCGCCGCCTCTATCCCACGCCGCCGGCGGACATGCCGTACGTGAGCTTCTATCCGATGTCGAAGCGCCGTGACGCGGCTCAGAACTGGTACACGCTTCCGCTGCCGGAGCGGAGCAAGTTGATGCACAGCCACGGCCTCACCGGCCGCCGCTATGCCGGCCGTGTTATGCAAATTATCACCGGCGCGATCGGTCTCGATCGGTGGGAATGGGGCGTCACGCTGTTCGCGAAGGATCCGGTGGACTTCAAGAAGCTCGTCACCGAGATGCGGTTCGACGAAGCCAGCGCGAAGTACGCCGAGTTTGGCGATTTCTACGTCGGCCGTCTCATCGAGCCCGACGCGTGGGCAGAGGAGACGCTCGCCGGCTGACCCTTTGTCAGGAAGGGTCATTTCGCCTTCGTCGAGTCGTTAGGTGACGAGGCTGCCTTTCTCTGTCCTCGCCACCAGACGAGGATCACGGCCGCGGCGGCGATGAGGGGCGTGAACACCATCAACAGTCCCGCCCAGAACATGCTCAGCGAGAGCACGTCATCGTTCATGTCCGGATTAAACATCATCGGTGCAGAAACCGGTTGAGGTTCTTGAGGTAGTAGCCCAACGCACCGCCGGCGACGGCGAACGCGACGGCGAACGCGAGATCAGAGCCGGCGCCACTCGCGCGGTATGCGACAAAGGCATACGCCGCAAAGCCGACGCAGAAGAGAATCGCCGTGCCAATGAGAAAACGGTGAAAAGGAATCATACGATTCTGTTCGCGACGAGGACGCCGAGCAGTACGGGCAAATAGACGAGCGTCGAGAGAAATAATCGTCGTGCGGTCTTGGGCGACGGCGCGTGGGCAGCGAGGATCGACAGCACGAGCAATGCGCCCGATAGCACAGCGGCAACGAAAAAGTACGTCCGCCCCGCGATACCGAGTGCAGTCGGTGCCAGACTAACCGGGATGAGCGCCGCGGCGTTCAGCGCCGCCTGTCGGAAAGTCATGGCGCCGGTCTCATCCTCGATGCTCAACATGCGCAGGCCCGCGCGGGCGTAGTCCGAGCGATACATCCAGCTGAGGGCGAGGAAGTGCGGCATCTGCCAGAGAAAGAGGATGGCGAACAACACGCTCGCATTCGCGTCCAGAGGCGCGCCGCTCGCCGTCCACCCACCGACGATCGGCAAGGCGCCGGGTACGGCGCCGACGAGCGTCGAGAGCGACGTGCGCCGCTTGAGCGGCGTGTACGCGAATACGTAACTAATGAGCGTCAACGCGGCCATGAGTGCCGTCGTTAGGTTGACGAGGAGCGCAAGCTGGGCGACGCCGAGCGCGGCGATCGTCCACGCGAACCAACGTGCCGCGTTCGGCTCGAGACGGCCAGCGGGCAATGGGCGGCCCTGCGTCCGGCGCATGAGCGCGTCCACATCGCGCTCGGCGATCTGGTTGAGCGCGTTCGTCCCGCCGGCGATGAGCGCCGTGCCGACGAGCGCATTGACCAGAATCCACAGCTGCACCGCGAGGGGCGAGGTCCCGGCGTTCCCCGCAAAGCCGACACGCGCCGCGGCGGGAAGCGCAACGACGAAGCCCGCCGCCACCGTCAGCATAACGAGTGCGACGATGCGCGGCTTGGTGAGCGCGACGTAATCTGCCGGCGCGCCCACGCCCAAGCCGGGTGCGGCGACGGGGGAGGGGGACGGGGAGGGACGCGCGGGGGCTACCAAATGTACTCCGTGATGACGGCGAGCACGAGGACCGCGAACAGCGGCAACGGCGCGATCGCGAGAATTCGCAGGCGTTTCGGCTCGAAGCGCAGGTGCATGTAGTACAAACCGACGAGCGCCGCTTTCCAGAAGGCCATGCCGACGAGTACCAAGATGATCACGGTCTTCGGCCAGGGCAAAAACGCGACGCTCAACTCAACGGCCGTGAGCGCGGCGAGAAAGACCCAGATCAAGATGTAGTTAGGGTGCGCGTGCGTCGGCCGTGTGCCGGGCGACGCCGGGTGGTCGGGATGTGACATGAAAGCCTGTCATTAAATGAGGTAAACAATCGTAAACAAGATGATCCAGACGAGGTCGACGAAGTGCCAGTACAAACCGATCACTTCGACGCCGCGGTGATCATCCTTCGTGTATTTGCCTTGGAAAGCGCGCGCCGTTACGAACATCATGCAGATCACGCCCATGGTCACGTGGAATCCATGGAACCCCGTCATTGTGTAAAATGTCGAGCCATACAGGCCCTCGCTTGGCACGAAGCCCTTCTCGATCAAGTGCGTGTATTCGTAAACTTGAACCCCCACGAACGACGCGCCGATGATCACGGTCGCGAGGAGCCAGAGACGCAGCTGTCGTTGCAGGCCATCCTGCGCCGCCGCGAACGCCTTGACCATCGTCACGCTGCTGCAGATCAGCAAAAAGGTGTTGATGGCAGTTACTGGAATGTTCAACACCTGGCCCGGCGCCTTCCACGAGCTCGGGTGCGCGAAGCGCAAAATGACGTACGTCCCGATCAGCGCCGTGAAAAACATCACCTCGGAGCCGAGGAAGATCCACATCCCCAGCTTTTCGTTGTAGACGCCGGCTCCCGCCTCACGCGACGGCGGCGGGAGCATGACGTCTTCATGCATTGCGGCTGCGTGCGCCATGTCGATGTCTCCTCAGTCGCCGGCTTGTTGCGGATGTGCCGACCCGAGGCCTCCGGGCATCGGCAGATTTTGTGGGAGGTAATCCTTGTCACTGTGCGGTGAGCTGTACTCGTACGGTCCGCGATACACGGTAGGCACCGTCGCTCCGAAGTTGCCATGTGGCGGCGGCGATGCGACCGTCCATTCCAATCCATTGTCGAGCCACGGATTGTTCGGCGCCTTTTCACCCGTGAACCAGCTGGCGATGAAGTTCACCGCGAAGATGAACTGGGTCGCAAACAGACAAAACGCGCTGATCGAGATGAACACGTTTACCGGCTGCACTTCGCGCAGGAAAGCGTACTGCGTCGGATCGTAGATGCGGCGCATGTGGCCGTGTAGGCCGAGCTGGTGCATCGGGAAAAAGACGCAGTTGTAGAACACAAGCGTCAGCCAGAAGTGCACCCTGCCCCAGAACGGACTCATCATCCGTCCGAACATTTTGGGGTACCAGTACGTCACCGCCGCGAAAATCGCGAACAGACTTCCGCCGAAGAGCACGTAATGCAGGTGCGCGACGATGAAATACGTGTCGTGGATATAGATGTCGAAGGGTGACGCCGCCATGAATACACCACTCAACCCGCCAATGACGAACATCGACACAAAGGCGAGCGCGTGCAGCATGGGTACATGAAACGTGATGTTCCCTTGCCAGATCGTGCCGAGCCAATTGAACGTCTTGATCGCCGACGGGACGGAGATGAGCAAAGTCGAAATCATGAAGGTCGTGCCGAGCGTCGGGTTCATGCCGCTCTGGAACATGTGGTGGCCCCACACGCCCCACCCGAGGAACCCGATGGCGATGATCGCGAGCACCATCGACGTGTAACCGAAGACTGGCTTGCGCGCACCGTTCGCGATGATGTCGGATGCCATCCCCATCGCCGGCAATATCAGGATGTAGACCTCGGGATGACCGAAGAACCAGAAGAGGTGCTGCCAGAGGAGCGGTTGCCCACCCGCGGTCGGCTCGAAGAACTTCGTACCGATCGTTTGATCGAAGAGGAGCAAGATCGCGGCGCCCGACAAGACAGGGATCGCCAACAACACCAGACACGCCGTGACAAAAAGCGCCCAAATACTCAGCGGGAGCCGAAACCAGTTCATTCCCGGCGCCCGCATGTTGATCACGGTCGTTATGTAGTTGAACGATCCCATGATCGACGAAAGCCCAAGCACGATGAGGCCGAGACACCAGAAGATCTGGCCCAGGTGCACGCCACTCAAATCGGAACGCGCGCTGAGTGGTGCATAAGACGTCCAACCCGCCGCGGCGCTACCGCCCTCGACAAAAAAGCCGGCGAGCATCAGTAATCCCGCCGGCACCGCTGTCCAGAAAGACGCCATGTTGATCCGCGGGAACGCCATGTCGGGCGCGCCAATCTTGAGCGGGATGAGGTAATTCCCGAACACCCCGACGAGGAGCGGCATGATGGCGAAAAACACCATGAACGTCCCGTGCATCGTCACCGCTGAGTTGTAGAACTCCGGCAGCACGACGCCGTTGGACGTATAAGTATCTGGCAGAAGGGTGCCGCCAGGGAGCGGCTTACCCGGGAAGCCAAGCTGCCAGCGCATCACCATCGCCAGCGTTCCACCGAGCAGCAGGAAGGTGAGACTCATGAGCAAAAACTGAATGCCGATGATCTTGTGGTCGGTGGAGAAGATGTACTTGCGGAGGAATGACCGATCGTCCACGTGTCCGTGGTCGCGGGTGTACGGGGCAGTGCCTGTCGCAGTCGTCGCCATGGGGAATCCTTCAGCGTTGGGCGACCGAGTGACTCTGTTGAGCCACCCAGCGGTCGTAGTCTTGTTGCGTGTGGACAGTCACAATGGCGCGCATGCGGTAGTGTCCGAGCCCGCACAACTCCGCGCATCCGAGCTCGTATTCGCCGACCTTCGTCGGTTGGAACCACACCCGAATATGCATTCCCGGAACGGCATCCTGCTTGATGCGAAACGCCGGGACGAAGAACGAATGGATCGCGTCGACCGACGTGAGCGTGGCCACCGTCGGCCGGTCGACGGGCACGTGCAACTGCCCGCGCACCGTGTAGTCGTCGCCGGTGCCGAGCTTCCCGTCCGCGCCAGGATACGTGACGTTCCACTCGAACTGCTTGGCGCTGATCCCGATCTCCATGGCGTTAGGCGGCACGCCCTCGCGGCCTTTGATCTTGTTCCAGGCCGGTGCACTGAGGAGGCCGATGATGACGACGACAACCGCCGTCACACCCGTCCAAATGACTTCCGCTCGCGTACTACCGTGGACATATATCGCCTTGCGTGCCGGTCGCGCGCGATAGCGGAAGCAAAAGACGACCAGCGCGACC
>QHUV01000458.1 GCA_003222065.1 Gemmatimonadota bacterium
GACCCGACTGCCGTCGTGGCCGCCGGTGGGCAGGCGCTTCGCGATGCGATCCTCAAGGAGCGGTTGCTCGAGCTCTCGGCCGAAGGCAAGCGACGCGCGGACATGGTTCGACATGGCAAGTTCCTGAATTGGACGGAGAGCTCGGTCCACGGCGTGTGCGGCGCGTCGCCGTCAACGAGCTGCCCGGCCCGCGCCGCCTACAGGGTCGTCTTCCCGATTTCGGTCAACGCAATCGGCTCGAATCCCCTTCTCGCGCAGAATAAGGGCTACTGAGCCAGAACTGCTCGTCAGTTCGCTACATTGCTACGGCCTGCTCCCCCGCCTTGGGGAGCAGGCCGTAGTACGATCGGGCCTTTCGCTATCGCGCCTGCCTAACGGCGCGCCGACCCGTTTCCTTCCCTCCGCCGTACCCGCCGTATGATTTTCCCGTCCGCCTCATCGCATTGGCGGCGACTCGCCGCCCTGGGCCTGGTCGCCCTCGTGGGCGCATGCTCGGGGTCGGGCGAGAGCGCCGAAGCGACGCCGGCGGGAATCCGAGATGATCCCGCATCGTCCAACCAGCTCTTCACGCGCCTCTCATCGAGCGCAACGGGGATTCGCTTCGAGAATCGCCTCACGGAGACGAATGAGCTCAATGTTTTCACTTATCGCAACTTCTACAATGGTGGTGGCGTCGGCATAGGCGATTTCACGGCAGATGGTCTACCGGACATCCTCCTCACGTCCAATCAGGGCGGACCTCGGCTCTATCTGAATCAAGGTCACTTTCGATTTCGCGACATCACGAGCGAATCAGGAATCACGACGGAGCATGGGTCGTGGACGACGGGAGTCGCCATCGCCGACGTCAATGGCGACGGCCTTCTCGACATCTACATTTGCCGCGCCGGGCCGGGCACGCCCGAGCAGCGCGCGAATCAGCTCTGGATCAACCAGGGACTGAACAAGAACGGCCTGCCGACCTTCAAGGAGATGGCCAAGCAATACGGCGTGGCGGACGAAGGTTACTCCACGCAGGCTGTCTTCCTGGACTACGATCATGACGGTGATCTCGACCTATTCGTGATCGAGAACTCACCACGCTCGGTCAATGATGTCGGCCGCAACCCGCGGAGCCAGCGCAGCCAATACGGTGGAGCGAAGCTCTACCGCAACGATGGCGGCCACTTCACCGACGTTACCGCGCAGACGGGCTTCTACAGCCCTGACATCGCGTTTGGGCTCGGCGTCGCCGTCGCAGACGTCAACAACGACGGCTGGCCTGACATCTACGTCGCGAATGATTTCGCCGAACGCGATTACCTGTACATCAACAATCGCGATGGCACGTTCAGCGAAGTCCTCGAGAAGGAGCTGCCGGTATTGAGCTACTTCTCAATGGGGCTGGACATCGCCGAGAGCGCGCTCATCGCCGATCTCGATCTCGATGGCCACAAGGACATCTTCGTAACGACGGGCATCGCGAAAGATGTCACGTCGCAAGACTACATCGCGCTCATCGCGAACGGGCAGACGGTGCGAGCGATGACGAACGACGGCCGCCACCGCGCGGACTTCTTGAAGCTCACGAACGCGATGACCTCGACGCCGTTGCCTAACTATGCGTTCCACAACCTCGGCGGCCTGCGCTTCGCCAACGAGGCGGCTGCCTGGGGATTGGCGACGCCGAGCTTCTCGAATGGCGCGGCATACGCCGACCTCGATGGCGACGGCGCGCTCGACCTCGTGGTGAACAACGTCAACCAGGAGCTGTTCGTCTACCGCAACAATGCGCGGCGGCTGCATCCCGAGAATCACTATTTGCGCGTCGCGCTCGCCGGCGACGGCGCCAACCGCTTCGGGCTCGGCGCGCGGGTCGTCGTGTACGCGGACGGCGACACGCTGATGCAGGAGGAGTCGCCACAGCGGGGCTTCCAGTCGAGCGTCGATTACGTGCTCGACTTCGGTCTCGGCCGGCACGACACGGTCGACTCCCTAATGGTGGATTGGCCTAACGAGAGAGTGACCACCCTTCGCAAGGTCGCCGCGAATCAGCTCCGGGTCTCGCCGTCGGCGATGTCAATGGCGATGGCCTCGACGACATCTTCATCGGCGGTGCGAAGGGCCAGCCGGGAAAGCTGCTGATCCAGCAGCGCGACGGCAGTTTCGCCAGCACCAACGACGCCGCGTTCGCCCCTGACTCCCTCTCGGAGGACGTAGGCGCCGTGTTCTTCGACGCGAATGGCGATGGGCGGCCCGACCTCTACGTCGTCAGTGGCGGCAACGAGTACTCGGAGGGCGCGCCGGCTTTACAGGATCGACTCTACCTCAATGATGGACACGGCAAGTTCCACAAGGCGGAAGGGTACCTGCCCACGGAGGCGGCGAGTGGCTCCCACGTCGTTGCGGCGGACTACGACGGCGACGGACACGTCGATCTTTTTGTGGGTGGCCGAGTGGTTCCGTGGAGCTATGGCGCCGATCCGCTGAGCATGCTACTGCATAACGACGGCACTGGCCACTTCACCGACGTGACGGCGAAGCTCGCCCCCGAGCTGCAACACGTCGGCATGGTCACCGATGCGGTCTGGCAGGATGTCGACGGCGATGGGCGACTCGATCTCGTGGTTGTCGGCGAGTGGATGCCGATCACCGTGTTTCATAACGAGGGCGGGGGACGACTCAAGCGAATGACGGTGCCGGGCCTCGAGCAGAGCGAGGGGTGGTGGAACCGGATCGTCACTGGGGATTTCAACGGCGATGGGCGTGTGGACTTCGTCGTCGGCAACCTCGGTCTCAACGGACGCCTCCACGCCACGCCACAGGAGCCCGTCACGATGTATGTGAAGGACTTCGACGGCGATGGGGCCGCGGAGCAACTCATCTCCGTCTACAATCAGGGCGCCAGCTATCCGCTCGCCCAGCGTGATGCACTCATCAGTGCGCTGCCGTTTCTCAAGTCGCGATTTCCGGCCTACAAGGATTACGCGAAGAAGAAAATCACGGACATTTTCACGCCACAGGAGCTCTCCGGCGCGCTCTTCAAGAAAGTGAGCACCTTCGCGACGACACTCGTGCTGAACAATGGCGACGGGTCGTTCAAGCTCGTGCCGTTGCCTAACGAAGCGCAGCTGGCGCCAGTGTACGGCATCGTCGCCGCGGACCTGAACCACGATGGCCACACCGACCTGCTGCTCGCCGGCAACTTCGACGGATTCAAGCCGGAGATCGGACGTATGGCGGCGAGCTATGGCTTGTTGCTGCGAGGCGACGGCAAAGGTCACTTCACGCCGGTCCGTACGTCAGAGAGCGGATTCTTCGTTCCAGGACAATCGCGCGACATCGCGCGGGTTCGGACGGCCCATGGAGAGCTGTTCGTCGTCGCGCGGAACAATGACCGGCCATTGATCTTTCGGCCGAGCCGCGGTCAAACCGTCGCCTCAGCCGGGAAGCATCACTGAGGACGCCTCGCTCTCTTCGTCTTGATGACGATCACGCCGTTGGCGCCGCGACTGCCGTACATCGTGAGATCAGCGGGGTCCTTGAGCACCTTGATCGACTCGATGTCGTACGGGCTGATTCCGCTCAAGCTGCCACCAGGCCCTGGCTGAATGGCGACACCGTCGAGGACGTACAATGGCTGGGCGCCGCCAAGGATCGCGCTCTGGCCACGGATCTGGACGGAAATGCCTCCGTCCGTCGATTGGCTCACCGTTACGCCGGAAATCCTCCCCTGCAGGACTTTCTCGATCGGCTCGTTCGGCGCCGGATGGATGTCATCCGAGGTGACAGTGCTGCCCTGTGGCGCTGGCGCGGAGGCCGCCGACTTCCCGCCGCTATGTGCGCAGCCAACGACGAACAGTGCCAGCAGCTCGAGACTCAGTACTCGATGTTGGAAAAGCGACGACATGAGATTCCTCCTGAATTCCGCAAAATATGGCCGTATGAGGCAGGTATAACTGACGATGACGACTGTTGTGGCGCAAGCTCCACTCTGCGCACGACTGGCCGCCGCGCGTAACGAGGCCAGGGCCTGGTCGTGATCACGTCGTGGCGCCGTCGGACCGCCCTCGGAATCTTCGTGGCATTGGCCGCGTGTACTCCGGACCGCCGCCCGAGCCCGGCCCTCTTCGAGTCGCTCTCGCCGAGCGCCACAGGCGTCTCCTTCATCAATCGGCTTCCGGAAGATTCATCGTTCAACGTCCTGACCTACCTGTATTTCTACAACGGCGGCGGTGTCGCTGTGGGCGACGTCAACAACGATGGCTTGCCCGACCTGTACTTCACCTCGAACGTCGGTCCCAATCGGCTCTACATAAACAAGGGCAACTACCGGTTCGAGGACGTCACGGAGCGCGCCGGCGTCGCTGATTCGATCGGCTGGAAGACGGGCGTCACCATGGCCGACGTCAACGGCGACGGCTACGTCGACATCTTCGTCTCGGGTGTCGACTACCTCACGATGCATGGCCACGACGTGCTGTACATCAACAACCGAGACGGAACGTTCACCGACCGCACGAAGGAGTATGGACTCGACCGCGCCGGCTACACAACGCAGGCGCTCTTCTTCGACTACGACGGCGACGGGGATCTCGATCTATATCTTCTCAACCACTCGACGCACGGCGAGCGGGGTGCTTCCGGAGCGGGTCCACACGGGGCGGGCAATCCGCGCGCGAGCGACCGGCTCTTTAGAAATGATCGCGGTCGCTTCGTCGATGTCAGTGAGCGCGCTGGCATAACCGATCGGGCGGGCGCGTTCGGTTTGGGTGTGACAGCGAGCGATTTCAATCTCGACGGCTGTCCCGACCTGTATGTCGCCAATGACTTCCAGGAGAACGACTACCTCTACATCAACAACTGCGACGGCACCTTCACTGAATCGATCACAAAGGCGACTGGGCACACGAGCCGGTTCTCGATGGGCGTCGATGCGGCCGACTTCAACAACGATGGGCGGCCCGACATCTTTGTCGCCGACATGCTTCCCGAGCGCGAAGACATCCTCAAGACCTCGGCGAGCTCGGAGAGCTTCAACCTCTTCGACCTCCAATTGCGGGCGGGGTTTCAGCCGCAGTACGAGCGCAACACACTCCAGCTCAATCGCGGCGAAGGACGCTTCAGCGATATCGCTTATTTGTCTGGCGTGTACGCGAGCGACTGGAGCTGGTGTCCGCTGTTCGCCGATCTGGACAACGATGGCTACAAAGACCTCTTCATCACCAACGGTATCTATCACCGGCCTAACGATCTGGACTACATCAGCTACATCGGCAACGAGAGCGTCCAAGCGTCTCTGGCGAAAGGGATCACGCGAGAGAACTTGGCGGCCGTGCTCGAGAAGATGCCCCAGGTCCCACTGCCTAACTATGCCTATCGCAACAACGGCGACCTGACGTTCACGAACCAGGGCAACACCGCCGGCATCGGTGCCAAGGTCATGATCAAGCACGATGGCAAGGCACAAATGCTGGAGCAGATGCCGACGCGAGGCTTCGAATCGTCCGTCGATCCGCGACTCCATTTTGGGCTCGGCCGCTCGACGAAGATCGACTCACTCACCGTCGTCTGGCCGGATCGGCGCTATCAGATACTCATAAACGTCCCGGTCGATCAATTCCTCACACTCTCCCAAACGGCGGCGAGCGGTCATTATGTAAATCCGCGCGCCAACCCTGCGCCGCCGCTCTTTGCCGACATAACCGCACGCGTCGGCGTCGACTTCAAGCATAACGAGAACGACTTCCGCGATTACGATCGCGAGCCGCTGATTCCGCATCTGTTGTCGACGGAAGGCCCCGCGCTCGCCGTCGGCGACGTCAATGGCGATGGCCTGGATGACATCTACGTCGGCGGGGCGAAGTGGCAGCCGGGACGCCTTTACGTCCAGCAAAAAGACGGAACGTTTCGCGCTAGCGCGCAACCCGCCTTGCAGGCGGACAGCCTCCAGGAGGATGTCGACGCCGTCTTCTTCGACGCGAATGGCGACGGGCATCCGGATCTGTATGTGGTGAGCGGCGGCAACGAGTTCCGGGGCGATGACGACGCACTTCAGGACCGCCTCTACATCAACGACGGGACGGGCAACTTTCACAGGGATACGAGCGCCCTGCCTCGATTCGCGGAGAGTGGATCGGTCGTCGTTCCCGGCGATTTCAACGGCGACGGTCATCTCGATCTCTTCGTCGGCCGCCGAGCGGTCGCGGGGAAGTATGGGCTCACACCGCGAAGCTATCTCCTGGAGAATGACGGAAAGGGACACTTCATCGACGTCACGCAAGCGAAGGCTGGCGCGTTAGGCGCGGCAGGGATGGTGACGTCAGCAGCGTGGATCGACGACGACAATGATGGAACGCTCGATCTGGTGGTCGTCGGCGAGTGGACGCCTGTACGTGTCTTTCGCCAGGAGAACGGCCGCTTCGTGGATCGCACGACGGCGGCGGGCCTTGCGGGAAGCGAAGGGTGGTGGAACTCTGTTGCCGCCGTCGACGTGAATGGCGACGGCCGCAAGGATCTCGTGCTCGGCAACCTGGGGCAGAACTCGTACATTCGCGCCACGGCGAACGAACCGGCGCGGCTATATGTTGGGGACTTCTTCACGACCGGCACACTTAAGCAAATCCTCACGTCCTACGAACACGGGGTGAGCTATCCGATCGCCGGACGCGACGAGCTGCTCCGGCTGATGCCGCAGTTGAGCAGCAAGTTCCCGTCGTATGCGGCCTTCGGAGCAAGTCGTGTCGAGGACATTCTTCCGCCATCCGAGCTCTCGAAGGCGACAATTCTCGAAGCGCACGTCTTCGCGAGCTCGATCGCCTTGAACAATGGCAACGGCACCTTCAGTCTTCGCCCTCTCCCAACGGAGGCGCAGTTCGCGCCCATATATGCTTCGGCGTCAGGCGACTTCGACGGCGATGGACACACGGATCTGGTCGTCGCCGGAAACGTTTATGGCGTCACACCCTTGCTAGGGCGGTACGACGCGAGCTATGGATTGCTGCTGCGCGGTGATGGCCATGGCAGCTTCGCGACGGCCGATATGGCGGAGACGAGGCTCGTCATCGATGGCCAGGTCCGGCACATGGCGATGTTACGAGGGCCCAACGGCGCGACGCTGATTGCCGTCGCGCGAAACGACGACAAGCTGGAGATCCTCAAGGTGAGACAGTGATTCCTTCCCAGCCCTTCCGTCATCCCGAGCGCAGTTACGCCACTTGTCATCCCGAGCGCAGCGAGGGATCTGCTGCTCGCTCCGCGAGCAGCAGATCATCCTATAGGAGTCGCAAGCGCTGCGCGCTTGCTCCTACTCCTCTCGCCGCGACGAGCGGGAGCGCGCGCATCGCGCGCGCGACTCCAAATAAGCTTCTGCACGCGCCAGCGTGCAGATCCCTCGTCGCTTCGCTCCTCGGGATGACAATGGAGCTCGGAATGACACAAAGCGTCGTTACACTCCTTCTCTGCGCCGCCATCGCCACTCAGGCACGCGCGCAGCGAATCTCGTCCGCGAGGGACGAGCTGCCCGTACTCTCTCTGCCCGATCCGCGGCTGGACG
>QHUV01000459.1 GCA_003222065.1 Gemmatimonadota bacterium
CTCAGTCTCGACCGTTGTTTTTCACGCTCCTCGCCGCGGCGGGCTTCGTCCTGCTCATCGCGCTCACGAACTTCGCCAATCTCACGCTTGCGCGACAGCTGCGCCGCCAGCGCGAAGTCGCGCTTCGCGAGGCACTCGGCGCCGGCGCCGGCCGGTTGTTCCGTCAATTGGCGACGGAAAGTCTGTGCGTCAGCCTCACCGGTGGCGCGTTAGGCGTCGCCATCGCGTACAGCGGACTGGGGCTGTTGCGCTCCCTGGCCACACGTGTCACGCCGCGCGCGGCCGAAATCACGATCGACCCCGTCGTCCTCAGCTTTGCGCTTATCGTCAGCGTCGTCGTCGGCCTGATCGCCGCGCTCGCTCCACTCGCCCGGCCGCGCGCGTCGCTCTCCGGCGCGCTGCGCGCCGGAACCACCATGGCGATGAGCTCACGCAGCGACGGCCGCCTGCGCGGCCTGCTCGTCGGTGCCCAGGTCGCGATTGCCTTCGTCCTCCTCGTCGGCGCCGGGCTGATGGTGAGAAGCCTCGTCAGGCTTCAGGCCGTCGATGGCGGTTATGTAACAACGAATGTCATCTCGGCGCGCGTCGATCTGGATTGGACTCGTTATGCGAATCCGGCCGTGACGACCAATCAGGCACCCCTTGTCATCATCTTCGACGACCGGCTGATCGCCCGACTCGGTTCCCAGCCTGGCGTGCAATCGGTCGCGCTCGCGAGCAACATTCCTCTGAACCGCAACCAGCCCTTCCAGGTGCCGTTCCAGATCCGCGGGCAGGATGTCGCCGCCGATCGGCTGCCAAAGGCCGATCTGACGGTGGTGAGTAGCAATTACTTCCAGACGATCGGCATCCCGGTCATACGCGGTGCCGTGTTCTCCGATGCCGAGCGTGACACGTCGCGACAGTCCGTGGTTATCAGCCAGCGTCTGGCGCAATCGAATTGGCCTGGGAAGGAAGCTATTGGCCAGGAAATCTCGATCGACAACGGTGTGCATTGGCTCACGGTCGGCGGCATCGTCGGTGACGTGCACCAGAACAGCTTATCGCAGGACGTCACTGACGAGATTTATCTGCCGCTCTTCAACCCACAGAATGTCGGGACGGACACGCGCGTGCTCGTGCGCACGACGGCGAATCCAACGCCGATGGGCAACGCCATTCGCGACGCCGTCCGCGAGATCGATTCCCGGCAACCGGTGGTCTCCATCCAGACGCTCGGCGAGTTGCGCAGTGCGCGACTCTCCGAACCGCGCGTGACTACCGCGCTCCTCGTCTCGTTCGCCCTACTAGCGCTCGTAATTACGGGCGCCGGCCTCGCCGGCGTGATCGCCTATGGCGTCACGCAGCGCATCAATGAGATCGGCATCCGTGTCGCGCTCGGTGCCGAACGCGCGTCGATCGTTTGGCTCGTGATGCGGCAAGGCCTCATGCTGGCATCGTTAGGCCTCGTTGTCGGTGTCGCGCTGTCGCTCAGCCTGACGAAGTTGATGAGCACCTTGCTATACGATACGCCCGCAACAGACGCGACGACGTTTGTGCTCGTCGCGATGACGCTGATCGCGATAACCGGTATCGCCTGTGCCTTGCCCGCCCGCCGGGCCCTTCAGATCGATCCGGTCCAAGCACTGCGCATACGCTAACGGGTCTCGCCCGAGGAGTCCTCGCCCTCACTGGCTCCGCTACGAGCGACCCGCACGCATTGCGTCACGGCCGGTACAGCATGATCGCGGACGGACGCGGAGTTGGAGCGACAACGGTGTCATCACGGATTCTCCGGTTCGGGCGCGCGAACATCCGGACGTCTTCACAAAGAAAGATCGTCCGGGCTCGTGGAGCTTGGAGTTGTCACCGTCACGGAGCGATCAGTGAGATCCGTTCGCATCCGGGGAATCCGTGATGAAGCTGTTGTCGCTCTTTCGTCCGCGTCGGTCCGTGGCTGTTGTCCGCGCCTGTCCCGAGGAGCGCAAGCGACGAGG
Organism: Gemmatimonadota bacterium; assembly: GCA_003222065.1. Taxonomy (GTDB): domain Bacteria; phylum Gemmatimonadota; class Gemmatimonadetes; order Gemmatimonadales; family Gemmatimonadaceae; genus AG2. Next base: position 1,977 of record QHUV01000459.1, read on the forward strand.
GATTCGTCCGCGACCCCGCGCTTTCACATACCGAGAGCTGAGGCAATCGTTCCGTTCGTATCAACAGCTACGCCATCACGAACAATAGAACGGCAACGAGTCCGTGAACGCGCCACCAGCGCCAAGCGTCACTGCCTTCTCGGGCCAAACGTAGCCATAGGTAGTCCGCGCGCTCAGGAAGTGCTGTCCTACCGACGTCTCGAACGTGCGGGACGTCAGGCGCTCATTGCGTAACTGCACGACGAACGTATCCGTCCCCATCTCTACTTTGTCGATCGAGAACACGACCGGCAGCGTCATGCTGCAGAGTGGGGCGTCGATCATGAAGCTCACGACCGGACGCGGCGTCAGCGAGGCACTTCCACTGCACGCGCCGCCAGCAATCAGTAGAAAGGCAATCGGCAGTACGAGAATGCGGTTCATATTCTCCTCATCTCACGGCATGCACCTCTGTGCCCCAAGCTAGCCAGCGTCATTCCTGTCGCAACACCGTTGCCGGATCCACGCTGACAGCTCGCCGTACGGGCGCGAGCATCGCCGCGCCGGCACTCGCGAGAAGTGTCGTCGCCACGAACGCCAGGACAACCGGATCGGCGGGGCCCACACCAATGAGGATCCCACGCAGCAGCGACGCGGCGCCAACCGCTGCCGGAAGGCCGGCGCCCAACCCGATCGCGACCGGCCTCAGTCCCTCCCATGCGATGAAGCGCGCCAGCGCCGTCTGCTGCGCACCGAGCGCCATGCGACTGCCGATTTCGCGCGTTCTCAACGACACGGCGTACGCGACGAGACCGAAAACGCCAAGAATGGCCAGCGTCAGTCCGACTGCGCCGGCGAAACCGAGCACCGTCGCCGCAACCTGCAACGGTATCAGTGAGAATGCTGTCGCGTGCGTCATGCTCTGGACATCGACGGCGAGATCGGGCTCGATGGAGCGCATGGCACGCACGACGTCGCGGCCAACGTCAGGCGTCCGTCCATCGGTGCGTACGTGCAGCACCATGTCGGCGCGATACCATTGGCCGAACGGCAGATAGAGTACCGGTCGCGGCGGCTCGCCCATCGTTTGGACTTTCACATCGCCGACGACGCCGACGACCGTTGCCTGCCGCTCACGGCCGGCGCGGTCCAAAACCCGTACGCCGCGGCCGATCGCGCTCTCTCCACCGAAAAATCGACGCGCCATCGTCGCGCTCACGATCGCCACATCTGGCGCGGCACGATCGTCGGTGTGGCGAAACCTTCGCCCGGCAACGATCGGCACGCGTGGCCATTTCCTCCCACAGCGCGCGGCCGCGCGCCTCGTCGTAGCCGAGCTGCTCCGGCGACGCGGAGAAGAGCTGCACGTTCGTCGCGTCGAAACCGGGATCCAGCGAATGACTCCGCTGCAGGCTCCGTATCATCAGGCTCGCCCCGACGAGGAGCACCGCCGACACCGCCACCTGCAGCCCGACAAGCGCGCTCCGCACGCGCGCTCCGCGCCGATCAGTAGTTGCCGCGCCTCTTCGCAGCGTGCCTAACGTATCTGCCCGCGATGCGTGCAACGCCGGACCGGTGCCGAAGGCAAGCGTCGTCACAAACGTCGCGCCCAACGTGAGCGCGACGATTCGCATGTCGAGCGTAAACGGCAGGTCGATGGGTATCCCGACGTCCAGCGGCACGCGCTCGATCGCCCATCCCGCGGCGACCGCGAGCGTCAGACCGAGTACGCCGCCCAGAATCGCGATCACCGCGCTCTCGGCGAGGAACAATGATGCTATCCGCCAGCGTGTCGCGCCCAGTGCCCGTCGTACCGACATCTCGTGCTCGCGGGCGGATGCTCGGACGAGCAGCAGGTTGGCCAGGTTGGCGCATGCAACCAGCAACACGAGCAACACAATCGCCTGCAGCAGTCCAAGAAAGCCCCTGACGATGCCGGCAATGAAAGGGTGTACTCCGGTCGCGCTCGCGACATCCAGGCGGACGATCTCCTTCGTGTCGCGCTGTGCGGCGCGGAGCCGCGGCGCGGCGACGGCCAGCGCGGCGCTCACACGCTTCACCGACGCGCCTGCCTGAAGTCGACCGATCATCATCAGAAACCGGTCCTCGCGGCTCGCGATCGAACCCGCGCTCGGCACCGCCACCGGTTGCATGGACGCCGGCACCCAGGCGTCAATGTCGAAGCCGGTGAACGTGCCGCGGAAGCCGGGCGGCGCGACGCCGACGATGGTAAACGGCCTCCCGTTGATCTTCGCCGTGCGGCCGACCACGCTCCGATCGCCATCGAAGCGACTCCGCCACACACGATGCGAGAGGACGGCGACCGCGCTCGCCGCCGTGACGCTGTCCTCGTTAGGCAGGAACCCCCTGCCGAGCATCGGCCGCACGCCGAGCAGCGCGAAGTAGTTCGCCGACACGAGCTCCAACCACGCCGTCTTTGGCTCACCTCGCGCGGTTAGCGTCGCGCTGTTCGGGTAGTGGCCAGCGAGATCGAGCACGGGCGCCAGCGTCGCGCGGAGCTCGCGAAACTCGGCGTACGACACCGTCGCGAAGTACGCATCGCGCGTCGTGCGGCCGACGCGAACGAGCTGGTCCGCGTGCGCGACCGGGAACGGGCGGAGGAGGAGAGCGTCGACGAGACTGAACACGGTGACGTTCGCGCCGATGCCGGCGGCGACCGACAGCACGGCCACGATCGTGAACGTGGGCGAACCGCGCAGAGCACGCAGGGCGAGACGGAGATCGCGCATGAGGATCGCGGGGTTGCAGGGCGATAGCCAGTCCGTGCTTCTTATTGCTAAGTACTTTGTATTGTGAAGTCAACAGAACTGGACCGCGGCGCCGCCGGCGGCTTCCAGGATCGACTTGCCCGGCTTTCCCTGCTGCCCGCCGCCTGTGCATTCGTCGCCGCCTGCGCGAGTGCCGCGCCGCATCCGCCACGCGACGAGCCGCCAGAGATGGTCTCGCGCGGTGCCAGCCCGGACTTGCAGATCCCAACGTCCGCGATGGCCGCCCGCACGGCATTGGAAGTGAACATCGAGGTGCTCATCGATGAGAACGGAACTCCCGACATGAGCACCTTCAAGGTGACGGGCATTGGCGCCGAAGATAATCGTGACGCGCTCGCGCGGTGGATCGAGCAGGCGAGGTTTCGCCCTGCACAACGTGGTGGCGAGGCTGTGCCCGGGATTTATCGGACTTCCATCAGAGCCCGCGTCGAAGTACGGCGAATTTCACCGGACTGATCGACCATCGCCGCGCCGACGAGCGCGGCACCCAGGGCGAGCGCCGCTAGCCAAGCCATGACGATTCGAAAAGCGGAGTCGAATGAAATATCGATGGCCTCACGCACAGCGACGCGGCGCTCGTTAGGCAACGACGGGATCGAATCGACATCGGCGCCCGCCATTTTGCGCAGTTCTCCTGCGATGGCCGCCTGAGCCGCCGGTGGGAGACTCAGCCGGTCGAGCCGCGGCATGACGCGAGACTGGAAAGACTGCGAAAGCACGACGCCGAAGACGGCAATCGCCACGAGGCCGGCCACGCGCGACACCGCGTTGTTGATTCCCGACGCCACGCCGGAGTGCGCGCCCTCCACCGCATTCATGACCGTTGTCGTCAGTGGTGCGACGGTGATCGCCATCCCGATGGCGAGCACGACGACGGCCGGAATGAACGCCGTCCACAGCGAGCGGCCGCGGGCTCCCGCCACGAATGCCAGCAGTCCGATGCCTAACGCGGCGACGGCCGGACCAACGGTGAGTGGCAGGCGATGCCCGACACGGGTCACCAGCCCACCCGACCAACGCGACAGCCCGAACATGATGATGGGAATGGGAAGCAGCGCCGCTCCGGCCACCGTCGCCGAGTAACCTCGCACCTCGATCAGCTCCAGCGGGACAAGAAACATCATCATCGCCAGCGCACCGTAGAGAAGCAGCGTCAACAGGTTCGCCAACGCGAACGTGCGCGAGCGGAACAGCTCGATGTTGAGCATCGGATTGGCTACACGCCTCTCGACAACAATCAACATCCACAGCAGCACGAGTCCGAGAACGGGCGACCCGATCA
>QHUV01000460.1 GCA_003222065.1 Gemmatimonadota bacterium
CTCATCTCGTGGCCGATGACGGCGCCGATGGCGCCATAGTTCACGGCGTCGTCGGCATTCGGATCAAAAAAGGGCGGTTGCAGGATGCCCGCGGGAAATTGAATTTGGTTCAGGGTCGCGCTATACGACGCGTTGACCGTCGGCGGGACCATGGTCCACTCCGTGCGGTCGACGGGCTTGCCGAGCCGAGCCCACGCGCGCTGCCGGCTCCAATCTCCGGCACGGGCGACGTTTTCGAAATAGGCTCCCGGCCTAACGAGGAGGGCCGAATAATCGCGCCACGTGTCGGGGTAGGCGACCTTCCGAAGAAACGCGTCGAGCTTGACGGTCGCCTGCTGTTTCGTGGCAGCACTCATCCAATCGAGCTGGGCGATCCGTTCCCGTAAGGCGCTGACGAGATTGTCGACCATTTGCGCGGCACGAGCGCGAGCTTCCGGCGTGAAATCGCGCTTGACGTACTCCTGGCCAACGGCCCAGCCTAACGCGGCATTCGTCGATACCGCGCAGCGACGCCAGCGTGGCTCTTGCTCCTGCACGCCGCGCAGGACGGTGCTATTGAACCGGAAATCCTCGGCGACAAAGGCGGGTCCGAGCGACGGGGCCGCGGCTCGCGCGGCGTGCCAGCGCAAATACGTCTTCCACTCATCGAGTGGGACGGTCGCGATCAGTGAATCCAGCGAGGTGAAGAAACCCGGCGTGCGGACGTTGATCGTCGTCGCGCGCCCACCGCCGACCGCGGTCAGATAGTCGCGCCAGTGGATGTGTGGCGTCATTCGCTGGAAATCCGCGAGCGACATCTTGTGGTAGACCGCATTCGGGTCGCGCATGGCAACCCTCGGCAGCGCCGCACCGGCGAGCGCCGTCTCGAGCGAGAGGACCTTGTCGGCGTCGGCCTTTGCCTGCGTCTCCGGCTCACCGATGAGCTGCAGTGTACGCGCCACGTGGTCGGTATACTGACGGCGAAGATCGACCGAGCGGGCGTCGGTCTTGAGATAATACTCGCGATCGGGAAGTCCCAAACCACCCTGACTCGCGGAGACAATCGTCTCGCGGCTGTTCTTCGGATCGGCGGCGGGATTGACGGCGAATGGCGCTATGCCGCTTCGCCGTTCGGAGGCGCCGAACACACGCGCGAGATCAGCGGTAGTCTTGATCCCGGCGATGGCATCGAGGGTTGGACGCAGCGGCAAGATGCCACGCGCCGCGATGCCCGCAGTGTCCATGCAACTGGCGTAGAACGTTCCGATCTTCCACTCGTTCGTGCCGGGTCGAGCCGTCGCCGCCCGCACCGCGGTGGCGTCGTCGTCGAGAATGCGATGGACGACGGCCTCATTGCGATCACTCAACATGCCGAAGCTTCCGAGGCTCGTTCTGGAGGCGGGGATTTGGGCGGTACGCAGCCAGCTGCCGTTCGCGTAGGCGAAGAAATCGGAGCACGCGGAACACGTCGTATCCATGTTCGCGCGGTCGATCGCCGGCGCTTGAGCAGCAATAGAGGTAAGGCCTACGGCGCAAAGAGCCACCGCCAGAATGACAGGGCGCATCATGTGAAGACCGGTTGGAATTACAAGTTTGATAATGCCAATTGTAGCGGGTCGAGGGCACGCGCCGAATGCTAGCGACAGCGCTCCTCGCTCAAAGTAAGCGCGGTTTCTGGCGGTCGGTACGGCAGTTTGCACACCCAGGGAGTATCGCGGAGCGATGGCCGGATACATACTGTAACTGGGCACCCAGTCACCGGCAGCGCACGATCGCTCATGCGTGCGTCGCACGACTACACATGTTCTAAACACCTTCATCCATGAAGCAAAATCTCGAAAGCGCCAACGAGTTGATCGCGACCTTCGCACAGCAAAGACAGGTGCTGCTCAGGCATACGGCGGAGGTGCTGTGCCCCGAGCCGTCTCGATCCTCCTCGCAGCCCTCGTCGCGAGAGGCGCAGCTGTCGGCTATCCTGGTGTCGTCGCTGGAGGAATTGAAGGTCGCCGAGGAAGAGTTGACCGAGCGTATCGCGCTGCTCGCCGAGCTTCGCGACGACCTGGAGCGTCGCGTGCGGGGTACGCGTCAACTGTTCGACCTGGCCCCAGCGTGCCTGCTCGTTTCCGACGTACAAGGCCAAATTCTGGACGCGAACCGGTCGTGTCAGATGATGTTGAAGCGGGATTCTCCCATGTTGGAGCGACAGCCGCTTGCCCGCTTCATTCCGTCCGATGAGCGGCGGAGCTTCCGCGACGGCCTGGCTCGAATCCTGTCGACGGAGGGCGTGAGCGATTGGCGCTTCGTGCTCAGTCGTCCGACGGACGCGCCAGTGCCGGTGAGTGCTGCCGTGCGCGTGGTGAGGCCCACCGGCGCGTCGGGCGAGGCTGTCACGAAGCTGTTCTGGTCGATTCGTGTGCTCGACCCAGCCGAGGCGCCGATCGACGCCTAACGACTCGGCAGCCATTTCGCGGGTGCGGTAAGGTGGACTGTCGTCGCTCGGCTCTCGAGGAGCGCTGCGGCCGTCGCCTGCTCCTCGAGGCGGCGCGCACGAATGGCAAGACGTGGTACACGCGCCGCGATCGCCCGTCCTAGCTTTGCTTGCGCGACGGGCGCAAGCACCAAGGAATGGTCACGACAGGCGCGGAGCTCGTCTGGCGTCACTCCGATCAGCAACGCCAGACGCTCCGTGGAAAGGCGGTCTTCGTCGCGAAGCTCAGCGAGAAGCGCTGCGGCGCGATTGTTCTTCTGGATCGATGGCATTCCAAGCTCGGCGTATGGCGATCGATTCTGCTGCAAGCGTCGTGCACGGCGGCTCCCTTGACGGAGCACGGGTAGTGCACTACACTGACCCGGACAACCGATGGTTCCGTG
>QHUV01000040.1 GCA_003222065.1 Gemmatimonadota bacterium
CATGTAGGCGCGAAGCGTGTCACCGAGGTCGTTGAGGACGTCACGGACGAGATCGCGGTGGATCGGCGGAAAGAGCGCGATGAGCCACTCACGATACAGCGCCGGGTGGAGCGAGAGATAGATCGCGATGACGGCGATTGAGAATATGCTGATCGCGCCCTGCACCATGCTCAGCACGCGGGTCGGGATACTCGCGAACGACGACGACAGCTCGTCGTAAATGCCGAAGAGGATCTTGTGTTCGCCAGGCGTCCAGTATTGCCGCAGCGCGGGAAACCGGCTCACGGTTCGCTCGATGCCCGCTTCCCAGCCCGTGATGTAGTTAGGCAACACCTTGATCAGCGCTTGCGTTTGCGTGATCACCGGTGGAACGAGGATCCAGAAGATCGCGACGACGCCGGCGAGACTGAGGAGCAGTGACGTCGCGAACGCCAGCCGATCGGGTAGGTGCAATCGGCGCTCGAACCATCCAGCGACCGCGCGCAGATATAGCGACAGCAGCAGGCCGATGAAGAGCAGGATGAGAACGTGCGCGACTTTGCCGAACAGCCAGAGCCCCAGGACGGTGAGGACCGTCGCTGTCAGAATCGGAGCGAAGCGAAATCGTCGCGGCGAGTCGCTACTCAACGTCCCTTCTTCTCGCTTCCAGTGTCGTCGATTTCCGCGTGTACCGTCTCTTCATCGTGCTCGACGTTGGCGCCCTTACCGAGCTGCCTCTGACTCGGTGGCGCAGAGGAGGCGGGCAGCATTCCCATCTTCTGCTTGAGCTCAATCAGACGCACGTCGACGTTCGTCGATGCGGCGCCGCGCTCGAGCTGCTTGAACTGATTCGCCAGCGTGTCACCGGAGAACTCTTCATCGATCTCGACCGATGCCTTGAGTTGCCGTTCACTCTGCTCGATGCGCTCTTCCATCCGCGCGAAAGCCTCGAACGCCGACTTCTCGGAAAGTGACGACATCGTCTCGGCAATCCGCTTCTGCGCCTGTGCGCGCCGTTGACGGGCGACGAGCAGGTTCTTCTTGCGTTTCGCCTCTTCGATCTTGTCGTTCAGGTCGCGCAATGAGTTCTTGAGCTTCTCCGTCTCGAGCCGATGCGTTTCCCACGTCTGCTCGAGCTGCTGCGCGTGCGTCATGTGCTCACTCTGCCTGACGAGCGCTTGCTTGGCGAGATCCTCGCGACCCTCTTGGAGCGCCAGCATCGCGCGCTTCTCCCAATCGGCTCCCTGACGATACTCGCCGTCGGCCTGGTCGCGGAGACGCTTCTCATCGGCGATCGCGGTTGCAACCTGCTGCTTCGCCTTCGCGAGCTGCGATCGCATGTCGACGAGAATCTGATTGAGCATCTTCTCGGGATCTTCCGCCCGAGAGATCAAATCGTTGATGTTCGACCGCAGCAGGCCGGACAGTCTATCGAAGAGTCCCATGGTGAATTGGCCTCAGTGTGCCTGGCGATACGTGCCGAGCTCTCGCAGATGGGACGCGAGCGCGACATTGATGCTCTCGTACGCAGCCTGAAACTCCTCGTAGTCGAGGTGCGCAAGCTCGAGGGCTTCCGTCATGACGATCGAATCTTCTTCGATGCCATAGGAGCCATGCACGAGATCCGTCGCGTTCAGCTCCAGCAGACGGCGGCTGAGGGTCGCCAGTTCGTTCTCGCCTTTCGGAAGCGACATCACCTTCACACGCAGCAACACGACCGGCGGTGTGTAATTCACGACGAGATCGAAATCGAGCTCGCCGTTCGGCTTCACGACAAACAGTCCGGGCTCGACCTCGCGGTAACTCGCGCCTTCAGCGCTGATGCGATCGAGGAAGCCTTCGATGTCTTCCTTGGTGACCATCGCTTGACCTGGTTTTGAGGTACGTGAGGTGCCCTACGCGCGTAGGTGACCGGACAGTTTCGGCGCGTAGAGCGCAGAGCGTAGTGCGCAGAGCGCAATACACCAGAGCGTCTAGAGGCGCAAGATAGTGTGCTTACGAACGATACGACAGGCGCTCCGCGCTCTACGCTCTACGCCTTTTTTATCTGAACGAGACGTTCGCGCGCCAATCGCCGGCCCGTCGGCGTTGCCGCGAGCCCACCGCCAGCGGTTTCTCGATACCGCACATCCATCTCGCGACCGATCTCGCCCATCGTGTCGATGACTTCATCCGCGGGAATGGCGAAGGTGATGCCAGCGAGCGCCATCTCGATCGCGGCGAGCGCAATCGCGGCACCCGTCGCATTCCGGAATACACACGGCAGCTCGACGAGACCGCCGAGCGGATCGCAGACGAGACCGAGCGTTCCTTGCTGCGCGAGCGCGACCGCGTTGACGACTTGGGTCGGCGAACCACCCAGCATCTCCGTCGCCGCGCCGGCGGCCATCGCCGCCGCGGCACCCGTCTCCGCCTGACAGCCGCCTTCGGCGCCCGATAGCGACGCGCGCTCGGCCACGACGGCGCCAATCAAACCGGCCGTGGCAAGTGCGTCTACCAACTGCTCGTCACCGAGCTTGCGCGCGTCGGCGAGACCCGTGAGCACGGCGGGCAAAACGCCCGCGCCGCCGGCGGTGGGCGCGGCGACGATAACACCCATCGCCGCGTTCACCTCCTGCACCGCGAGCGCGCGCGACAGAATGTCGCGAAAGGGCGTGTCCGCGAGCGGCCCGGTCGCTCGCGTGTGCAACTTTGCCGCATCTCCGCCGACGAGCCCGGACGCCGACCGCAAATCACCGGTGAGTCCTTGCGCGATCGCACCACGCATGACGTCGAGGGCGCGCTTCAGGGCGGCGCGAATCTCGGCGACTGGGCGTCCTTGGTCACGCGATTCCGTTTCCAGCGCGAGTTGCCCGAGCGTCTTCTTCTGCGACTCCGCGTCGCGAACGGCTTCCTGCAGAGAGCGATACATGATGGAAATCTATGGCAGACATTACGCCGAGACCTTCTCGAGCCGGAAGGCCCATTTCACCCAGGAGAGTGCCCGAAGCTCGTCGCGGACGCGTTCGTCGGGGACATCGTCGATCTCGATGACCATGAAGGCGTCGCCGCCGCGCTCCTTTCGCGTTAGGCGGAGCGTTGCGATGTTGATGTGGTGCTCGGCGAGCACGCCGGCGATGCGCGCGACGGAGCCGGGAATGTCCTCGGCGACGAGCACGACCGTGTGGTAGTTGCCGGTGACCTCGACCGGATAGCCGTCGATCTCGGTGATGAGTACACGGCCGGCACCTAACGACGAACCGACCATCACCGACGTCCGTCCACCGCGCTCGATCGAAATGCGAGCGGTGTTCGGATGGACCGCTCCCTCCTCGCCAAGCTTCGTCTTCTCGAACTTGTAGTCCAGACCCTCCTTCTCGGCGATCTCGAGGGACGTTCGCAAACGCTCATCGTCGGGGCGGAAACCCATCAGCCCGCCGACGATTGCCTTATCGGTGCCGTGGCCCTCGCCGGTGCGCGCAAACGAGCCGTGTAGCTCGATGCGAGCGCGCTCCGGGGTGCCGCCGACGAGGCAGCGCGCCAGAAGACCGAGGCGGCATGCGCCAGCCGTGTGTGAGCTGGAGGGGCCCACCATGACCGGGCCGATGATGTCGAGAAGGCTTACCATGGCATACTTGTCATCCTGAGGCAGTGAGATCCTATGTCATCCCTCGCTTCGCTCGGGATGACGGGAAAATCAACCCGCCGCGGAAAGCTCCATCGTCCGCTGGCGCTTTCGTTCCAGCATGGGCTTCAAGAAGTGTCCGGTGTAGCTGGCCTCAGTAGAAGCGATCGCCTCTGGCGTACCGGCGGCAACGATCTCGCCGCCGCGCGTTCCCCCTTCGGGACCCAGATCGATGATCCAATCAGCGGTCTTGATGACGTCGAGATTGTGCTCGATCACCAGCACCGTGTTGCCGCGATCGACGAGCCGATGGAGCACGTCGAGCAGGAGCCGGACGTCCTCGAAATGCAGGCCGGTCGTCGGCTCGTCGAGGATGTAGAGCGTGCGGCCGGTGTCGCGCTTCGACAGCTCCGTCGCGAGCTTGACGCGCTGCGCCTCACCCCCAGACAACGTGGTCGCGCTCTGGCCAAGATGGATATATCCCAGCCCGACGTCGTTCACGGTCTCCAACTTTTGCCTAATCCGCGGTTGGTTCTCGAAAAAGTGCAGGGCGTCTTCGACGGTGAGCTCCAGAACGTCGGCGATGCTCTTGCCACGGAAGCGGACCTCGAGCGTTTCCCGGTTGTAGCGTTTCCCCTTGCAGACCTCGCACGGGACATAGACGTCAGGCAGAAAGTGCATCTCGATTTTTACGAGACCATCGCCCTGACAGGCCTCGCAGCGTCCGCCCTTCACGTTGAATGAGAATCGCCCGGGTCCATATCCGCGAATTTTCGCCTCTGGCAGTTCGGCGAACAGCTCGCGAATCGGCGTGAAAAGACCGGTATATGTCGCCGGGTTGGAGCGCGGCGTCCGGCCGATCGGACTCTGATCGATGTCGATGACCTTGTCGATCTGCTCGAGTCCCGTTATGCGGCGATGCGCGCCGGGAATGACGCGGGCGCGATAGAAATGCCGCGCCAGGGACCGATGCAGAATGTCCTCGATGAGCGTCGACTTTCCCGACCCCGATACGCCGGTCACGGCGACGAAAACGCCTAACGGGATCTCGACGTCGAGGTTTCGCAGATTGTGCTCGCGCGCGCCTTCGATGCGAAGCATACGGCGGGCGTCGACGGGGCGACGGGAGCTCGGCGAACGAATCTGCATCTCGCCGCTCAGATACTTTCCCGTCATCGACCCGGACGTCCGTATGATGTCGGATATCGTGCCGACGCCGATGACCTCGCCGCCGTGCTTACCGGCGCCTGGACCAAGATCGATGATGTGATCCGCCGCGCGCATCGTCTCCTCATCGTGCTCGACGACGATCACGGTGTTACCAAGGTCGCGGAGCTGCTCGAGTGTCGCGATCAAACGCGCATTATCGCGCTGATGAAGACCGATTGAGGGCTCGTCGAGTATGTACAAAACTCCGACGAGCCGTGACCCGATCTGCGTCGCCAACCGGATGCGCTGCGCCTCACCGCCTGAGAGCGATTCCGCGGCACGCCCTAACGTCAGGTAGTCCAGTCCGACGTCGACGAGAAAGCGCAATCGTTCCCGGACTTCCTTGAGGATCGGCCCGGCGATCTCCGCGTCCACACCGGGACGTCCATCGCCACGCACCGGTACACGCTCGAAGAACGCCAGGGCTTCGGTGACTGGCAGTTCCGTGAGCTCTCCGATGTTCCGGTCGGCGACGGTAACGGCGAGCGCTTCGCGCTTGAGCCGGCGTCCGCCGCACTCGGGGCATGGCACGGCGACCATATAGGCCTCGAGCTCGGCCCGGACGGTATCCGATTCCGTTTCCGCATAACGACGCTCGATGTTCGCGAGCACACCCTCCCACTCGAATTCACCCTTCTTCTTGCCGGCCGCCTCGCCGTTCAGGATGCAGTCGCGAACGCTCTTCGAGAGGTCACCCCATGGCGCGTTGAGATCGAACTTGAACTGCCGCGCGAGTGCCGGAAGGATCACCTTACGCAAATAGCCCTGCGGCTCCCCCCACGGGATGATGACGCCCTCGAGAATCGAGATGCGAGCGTCGCCGAGAATGAGCTCCTCGCTGACTCGCCGCCGGGTGCCCAGACCGCCGCAGGCCGGGCATGCCCCGAACGGCGAGTTGAAGGAGAAGTGTCGTGGCTCGAGCTCCGGGAGCGAGATTCCGCAGCTTGGGCAACCGTATCGCTCCGAAAAGAGCTCGACGTGGTCTTCACCAGCCTCGCTTACCTGGACGACACCATCGGCCAGTTTGAGCGCCGTCTCCAATGAGTCGGCCAGTCGTCCTCGGTCCTCCGTCCTGACCACCAACCTGTCGACCACGACTTCAATCGTGTGATTCTGACGCCGGTTGAGCTTCGGCGGATCAGAGACTTCGATCAGCTCACCATCCACATAGGCGCGGATGAAACCCTGCTTCCGAACCGTCTCGAACAGCTCGCGAAATTCTCCCTTCCGACCCTGTACGAGCGGTGCACGAATCTCGATGCGTGTGCCCTCGGGCCATGACAGAATGATGTCCGCGATCTGTCCCGCGCTCTGCCGCTGAACAGGTCGGCCGCAATTCGCACAGTGTGGTGTGCCGACGCGCGCGAAGAGCAGACGAAGGTAATCGTAGATCTCGGTAACGGTCCCGACAGTCGATCGCGGATTGTGGCCGGCGGTCTTTTGCTCGATCGAGATTGCCGGCGACAGCCCTTCGATGGAGTCCACCTCCGGCTTCTCCATCAGACCGAGGAACTGTCGCGCATACGCCGACAGCGACTCGACGTACCGGCGCTGACCTTCCGCGTAGATCGTGTCGAACGCGAGCGAGGACTTGCCGGACCCCGACAAGCCGGTAATAACGGTCAGTCGGTCGCGTGGTATCACCACGTCGATGTTGCGGAGGTTATGCTCGCGCGCGCCCCGAACGATCAGTGCGTCTTCTGCCATAGCCAGGGAAAGCTGTCGGCCGGGCGCGATCGAGACAAGGGAAGGAGATAGGTGCTAGGTGACAGATGCTAGGAACTACATTGGTACATTCCCTAGCACCTATCACCGAGCACCTCTCGCCCGTGCCCCACACCGACGCTATTGTCGTTCTCACTACAGTCGCCTCCGAGGACGAGGCCGTGACTCTCGTCCGCGGTTTGCTCGAGCGACGGCTCATTGCGTGCGGTACACTCTTTCCGGCTGGCCGGTCGCTTTACCGTTGGCACGGCAAGGTCGCGGATGAGCGCGAGGTCGTCGTCCTTTTGAAGACACGCTCGGCTCGCCTCGATTCGCTGCAGAGCGCATTTGCTGAGCTACATCCATACAAAGTGCCGGAGCTCCTCGCGCTGCCGGTGTCGGCTGGGTTGGGCAAGTATCTCGAGTGGATCAACGGCGAGACTTCTTTGGCATTGACGTGACAATGACGCAGTCGAAGGACACGACAGGAAGCTCCGAACAGAGGCGGGATGCTCGAGTGAGCGAGACCGAGGAATCGGGGTCGGTTGAGCGCGACCGGACTGGTGGCGCGGGTCGCGTGCCGGTGGCTGACGCACCGCGAATTGTGGATCGCGCGCCAAGCGAGCCATCGCGCAGTGACCCGTTGGCGGAAGCTGCGGAGCTCGCGCGGAATGGCGACCTGCAGGAGGCGGCGACGGCCTATCGCACCTATCTCACGCGTCATCCGGAAGACGTCCCTGGGCGGCGCGGTCTAGCAGCTGTCCTGGAGCAGAAGGGCGATTTCATCGGGGCGCTGGGTGAGCTCGGCCGCGCCATCGACGCTCAACCGGATGACGTCTCGCTACTGTGCGCCCGAGCCGCGGTACAAATGGCGCTCCAGCGGTACGACCAAGCCGAGGCGGACCTTCGCCGCGCGTCGAAGCTTGACGCCGACAGCGCCGAAGTGCTCTTCAATTTTGGCGTGCTCTTCTGCAAGAGAGCGCGCTGGCGCGAGGCAATCTTGCCGCTACAGCGCGCCGTGGAGCTCGATCCCTCCAGTTCACAAGCGCACTACTACCTCGGTGAGGCGTACAACCAGACAGACCAGCTCAAGCCGGCGCTTGCCTCCTACGAGGAGACCGTGAAGCTCCAGCCGACGAACTACCGTGCCCTCAAGGGTGTCGGAATCGTCCTCGACAAGCTGGGGAGACCGGCGGAAGCCACCGCCGCTTATCAGAGAGCCCGAGACGCCCAACGACGGTGATTCGCGTTTGCATCGATGATCTTGCGTTCTTCGACGGAGAGGCAATCGTCCGGCCGGTGAACGAAGATCTCGGTGCGACGACGCCGCTCCTGCGTCGTCTCGAGCTGGCCGCGGGAACCCAATTGCACAATCAAATTCGCCTTCAGGAGCCGCTGCCCGTGGGCGCGGCGATCGTGACGTCCGCAGGCGAGCTGTCGGTCGAACTGCTCGTCCACGCCGTCGTCATGGGCCGCACCGAGCCCGTTACGGCTGACACCGTGCGCCGCGCGCTCACCAGTGCGCTCCAGCGAGTGACGTCCTGGCAGATCAAGAACGTCGCAATCCCCCCGTTTGGACTCGGCGCGGGCAATCTCGAGATCGACGAGAGTGCGCAGGTCATGCTGAGCGTCATCGGCCAACACATGCGGGGCGCGCGCTATCCGGAGGAGATCACGCTCATTGCCGAGACTCCCGAAGAGGAACGGGTGCTCGCCGCGGCGCTTCAGCGGAGCGGCTTGTGAGCGCTCGTCGCCTGACGAGTCCGCGCGCCCTCGCGGCGGTGCTCGTCCTCCTCCTCTGGAGCGGCGGGCTCGGCTTCCTCGTTAGGCGCGAATACTTCCGCCCGAACACGGAACGCCTCGCCGAAGCGGCGACGCGCGTCTCGCCGGGTGCGGTGTATTTCGCCGTCATGCAAGGCAACCGGCAGATCGGCTTCGCGTCGTCGTCGATCGACACGGCGACGACGACTATCTCCGTCGACGACTATCTCGTCGCCGATCTCCCGGTCGGAGGCCGGACGCATCGCGCGTCGGCGCGCACGCATGTGGTGCTTACGCGCGCGCTGCACACGAAGGCCTTCGCCGTCACCTTCGAGGGAGACGCGGGACCGATCGTGGCGCGAGGACGTGTCGTCGGTGACTCGCTGCTCATCCTCATGCTCGCCACGGGAGGCAACACACCGGTCGATACGCAGCGCATAAAGCTGTCCGGACCGATTCTGCTGCCGACGCTCGTGCCGCTCGCCGTGGCGTTAGGCGAGTCGCCGGCGGTGGGCAAGCGGTTCACGCTTCCCGTCTTCGATCCGGTCGGTCTGTCGCCGCGGACGGTCGCATTCAGAATTGCCGCCGAGTCCAGCTTCGTGGTCAATGACAGCTCCGCGCTCGATCGGGCCACCGGCACGTGGCGTGGGGTGCAGCCCGATACCTTGCATGCGTTCAGAGTCGTCACCGGCACCGGCGCCGGGGCGGCGGGATTCTCCGGCTGGATCGACGAGCAGGGTCGCGTTGTCCAAACCTCGCAGCTCGGCTTCGATCTGCGTCGTCTGCCGTACGAGGTTGCATTCGAGAATTGGCGGCTGGCGACGGCAAACGGAGCGGGCGCGACATCGGCCGTGACGCAGGACCGTGACATTCTCGAGACGACGGCGATCGGGGCCAATCGGCATCTCGACGCAAGCATCTCGTCGCTACGCGTCACGTTAGGCGGCGCCGATCTGCGCGGCTTCGATACGAGGAGCCCTCGCCAGACTCAGCGCGGGGACACGTTGATCGTTACCCGCGAGCCAGCCGTGGCTTTCGACGCCGCCTACCTCCTGCCCGACGGCGGCCGGCGCATCATGCCGGAGCTCACGATGGCCGAGCCGCTCGTCCAGAGCAATCACCCGGAGATCGTCCGCCTCGCGCAACGGCTCTCGCGCGGCCAGCGCGATCCGCGCGTCGTCGCCGAGCGAATCAATAAATGGGTTTACGATTCGCTCGCGAAACGAATCACGTTCGGCATTCCGAGCGCGCTTCAAGTCCTACGCGCACGCGCCGGCGATTGCAACGAGCACGCCCAGCTGTTCGTTGCGCTAGCGCGCGCCGCGGGTATTCCCGCGCGCGTCGACGCCGGGCTCGCGTACATCCACGGGAAGTTCTACTACCACGCCTGGCCGGAGATTTATCTGCGCGAGTGGGTGTCCGTCGACCCGACGTTCGGCCAGTTCCCGGCGGACGCGGCGCATCTGCGCTTTACCGTTGGCGGCTTGGGACGTCAGGCGGAGATGATTCGTCTGATGGGAAGACTCCGCATCGACGTAGTCGGAGAAGGATCTTGAAACAAAGGTGCTAGGTGATAGGTGCTAGGTGTTAGCACAGTCGCTCGCACCTAACACCTAGCACCTCAGATGATCCGCCTTACAGCGCTCTCCAAGCGTTACGGTTCTTTCACTGCCGTCAACGGCATCGATCTCTCCGTGCCGCACGGTGAGCTCTTCGGCTTCCTCGGGCCTAACGGCGCCGGGAAGACGACAACCCTCCGGATGATCGCCGGCATCCTGCGGCCGACCGCCGGGCGCATCGAGATCGCGGGCATCGACATCGTCGTTGATCCGAGCGCGGCGAAA
>QHUV01000461.1 GCA_003222065.1 Gemmatimonadota bacterium
CGACATCAAAAGTCGAATCGCAGACCGGCGCTGAGTGCCCAGTTGTTCGCCGTCTGACCCTGAATATCGAGCTGTGTCGCATCTCGAAAGTTGAACTTGCCGATGTAGTCCTTCGCCATCAATCGCAAGCCAATGGATTGTCCAAGTCCCAGGTCGGCACCAGCTCCGATGTTTGCCGCGAAGTTCGTCGCGTTCGTATTGAGGATCGAGGCGTTGATATTGTAGCGCATCGCGCCCGCGCCAACTTGCGCGAATGGCTTGAGGCGGAAGCCGCTGGCCGTCGTCATCGGCAGATCGAGCTGCAGGCCGCCGTCATAGAGGAGCGTCGAACTTTGCGCGATGGAGTACCCACCCAGAAAGGGCACGCCGACGGTCACGTTCGCGTTGGAGTAGCCGATGTTGCCAATGAGCGAGATGTTCGGATAGAGCTTCATGCCAAGCTGGACACCGTAGATCGGGCTCGGAGCATTCGAGATGTTGGTACCAAGCGGCCCCTTGAGGAAATCGCCAAAGATCATGTAGCCGGCGTAGGGTGTGAGCTCGAACGCGGTGCCTGAGGCTGTGGGCGGAGAGGCCTGTGCCGAGGCGAGGGACGTCGCGCCGAAGAGAGCGATGACGCCGGCGGCAAACGAAGAAGCGCGCATAAGACGGAGTGGCTGAAGAGATCGATGTGCGGCCCGATGCTCGAGTAGCATCTCCAGGCTCGACATTCGCAATCTCTCAAGGCAGACCAAGTACCAGTGTGCACCGCGACTCTACTGCCCAGTAAATGACGCGCGATCAAGGTGTTAGCGTCGGCGCATCCTGCGGCGCCCGCGCGCCACTGTCATCAGCGCTGGACGAACTGGCGTCCGCGACGGGGGCCGGAAGTCATCCTGTCAAGCATCGGCGCTGATGCTCGTTAGGCAGGCGCGGAACCGCCCTCGTCTTCAGAAGATGCGTACGCTGACGAACTTCTTCGGATTGGTCCGCACTTCCGTCACCAGCCCGCGCAATTGAGTCAGCAGCGAATCGCCGTTCTGGTAAAGCGACGGATTGTTGAGGAGCATGCCTAACGAACCCCGACCAGTGTTGAGCTTCACCAGCACCGAGTCGCCGTTCGTCAGAAACGAATCGAGCTGACGCTGGGTGCTGGAGAGTTGCTCGGACATCGCCCGCACCTGTACCGAAGCCCGGCGCAATTCCGCCGCGGCGTGGGACATGTCGTCGAAGATTTTTCGGATGTCGCCACTCGACGACGAGCTGTCGACCCGCGAGGCCATCTTCTCCGCGCTCGCGGCGGTGCGGTTGAGGGACGAGACAGCGGATTGTAACCCGCGCGACAACGTGTCCAGATCGCCGGCGTGCGTGCGCACCGTATGCGACAGCGTCGTCGAGAGGGCGGCGAAATTGCGGATCGAGCTGCGCAGCTCACGCGCGGCCCGTTCGTCGAATGCGACCTCGACACGTCCGGCGACGTTGGCGACGTCGCCGGCGATTTGGCCCGCGACCGCGGTGAGCCGCGCGATGTCGGGAAGAGTCGCCCCGGGAAGGACGTCGCCGCCGCCCGCGGATTCGGCAACCTGTGCCTGCACCGTTTCGTCATGTGGCAGCGCCGAACGAGGCGTGATCGTCGCCTGCCACTCTCCGAACAGGCTCGACTCGTTCAGGAGCACGACCGGCGTGCCAGGAAGCTGAATCGACCGATCGAGATTCATGCGAACGTGCACCCATCCGCCGCGTGCAAGCTCGATGGCTTCGATCGTGCCCGCGCGCACGCCGCGAATGACAACCGCATTCCCGACGCGAGCATTACCGACGTCACGGAATCGCGCCACCACCTTCGAGCGCCGTTCACCGATGTCGGTCTGTTTCACCCACAGTGTCGCACCGGTGAGCGTCAGAATCACCAACAGCACGATTGAGCCGACGAGAAGATCGTTGGTGCGCTTCATCGCTGGCTCCCGAGCAACCACGTCACTGCCCAGAATGCATCGAGCACGAGGATCATCACCGCCGAATACACGACAGCCGTCGTCGCCGCTCGCCCGACGCCCTCCGCGCCACCGGCTGCGCGAAGGCCGCGAATGCAGCCAACGAGCGTCACCGTGAACCCAAAGCTGGCCGACTTGACCAAGCCATAGCGCACGTCGAAACCCGAGAAGAACAGCCGAATGCCCTTCACGAAGTCCGGCGAGGAAAGATCGAGCAGACCGACTGACGCGAGCCAACCAGACGCAACACCGGCCAGCATCGCCGCGCCAACGACTACAGGGAACATGACCGTGCCGGCGAGGACGCGCGGCACGACGAGATACGAATGCGGGTCGTAGCCAAGCGTCTCGAGCGCGTCGATTTGCTCAGTGACGCGCATCGTGCCCAACTCGGCGGCGATGTTCGCTCCAACGCGGCCGGCGAGAGCCAAACCCGTCAGCACTGGCGCCAACTCCATCGTGATCGTCTTCTCGACGAGCGTTCCGACGAAGTAGAGCGGGACCGCGCCAGTAAACGAGTAGCTTGCGAGAAGCGAGAGAACGATGCCGGTGAACACGGCGATGAACA
>QHUV01000462.1 GCA_003222065.1 Gemmatimonadota bacterium
CTCCTGGCATCGATTCGATTTCAGCGTGGCCACGGTGGCGCTTCACTATGCCATACACCTCGGCAAGGCCGAGCCCCGTGCCCGCTTTGCCCTTGGTGGTGAAGAAGGGCTCGAACGCACGCTCACGGACTTCCGCCGACATGCCGATTCCGGTGTCGCGGACCTCGACGCTGACCTCGCCGCCGGTCGAATACGTCCGGATTGCCAGCGTTCCGCCGCCGGCCATCGCATCGAGCGCGTTCTGAACGAGATTGAGCAGCGCCTCACGCAATTCGCCGGCGATGCCGCGGACCATAACGCCGCTCCCGAGGTCCCGCTCGAACTTCACCACGCCCCCCTTGGCACGTTCTGCCCAAAGCGGGCGCGTCATGGCGACGACTTCATCGCACACTTGCGAGAGATCGACCAATTCCTCGCTCTCACCCTGCAGCGGCTCCTGACGGATGAACCGGCCGACGCGGGCCGCGGTGGCGGCGCCCGTCTCCGCCGCTTTCGCGATTCGGTCAGCGTAATCGCGCACCTTGTCAGGGTTGTTGGCGCTGGCCTGCAGTAGATAGGCAGCAGCCATGATCGGATTCAGTGCGTTATTGACGTCGTGCATGACGCCGGCGGCCAGCTGGCCGACGGCGGCCAACCGGCGCTCACGCGCGCGGGCTTCCTGCAATGCAAGCACCTCAGCGGTGCGCTCCTCGACCATCTTCTCCAACCGCTCGGCTTCCGTCGATACTCGGTCGTAGAGCTCGGCCGTACGTCGCGCTTCTTCCTCGAGCTGTCGAGCGAGTTGCGTCTTGACGGTGACGTCACGCTCGACCGTCACGGCTCCGCGAATCTTGCCATGCTCGTCGTAAAGCGGATTCGAGTTCACCTCGATGATCACCTGCCGCCCGTCGGGACCGCGCTTTACCGCGAGCGTCTCACCACGCACGCGCTCGCCGCGCAATGCCCGTGCTGTCGGATGCTCGTGCATGAACAAGCTCGTCCCATCGATCGTGCGCGGGCGGTCGAGCTGCCAGAGCTCACGCAAGGTCGAGGGTTGTCCTGTCGGATGATCGTGCAGCGCTTGTGCATTCGACCGTACAGTGCGTCCCTCTGTGTCGACGACGCGCACGGAGTCGGGAATGACGTCGAAGATCGACTCGAGTTGCGCGACGCTGCGCGCCAGGTCTTCACGTAAGTCCTCGCGCTCGGTGACGTCGATGCCGGCGAAGAGCAGTCCACCCGATCGCGTCGTCGCGCCGCGCCTCGGTCGTTCGGCGAGAGGTGTGAACGTCACCTCGATGAGGCGCCGGCCCACTCGGGTTTGGAACGGAACCCGCGCCGCGACAACGGGGACGCCGTCGAGCGCACTATCGATCTGGTCTGTGAGGTCGGCGAGCGCGTTCGGGAAGGCGTCGTAGATCGCGCGTCGGGCGGAGCTTGCCGCGTCGAGACCTGTCAGCTCCCGATAACGCGTGTTCGCGCTCACGAGCTTCAAGTCGGGGTCGAATGTGGCGAAGGCAAGCGGCACCGCCTCGAAAAGAAGATCCAGACGTGCGATCTCGGGCGGTACGCCTTGATCGCCGAACTCGAGATCGGCGCGGGAGGGAGTGTGAGGCGACACGATGAGGGTCTGAGGCTGCTGGAAGAACTCGGTGCGCCGCACGGCGGCATAGCACGATGGAGTGCTGCCCGGCGCCAGTCAATGACGCGAGCCGCGCAAGATTTCCCGTAGATCCGGGTTGCCAGCCGCGGCATGCATCGCTCCCACGAGAGCGAGCAGCCTTTTAGTCTCAAAGCTCGCTGCTCGTTGCTGCCCTCTCGAAACTGGGCTCGCCGGCCGCGATGTCAAGCGCGCCACATCGAACGCCCAAAGCGTCAGCTCCTTCTCGTGATCAGCCGTGCGCCTAAGCCGTACCTGAAAAACGCGTAGCCCCACTCGATCAGTACGCTGAGACGATTGCGGAAGCCGGCGAGATACAGGATGTGGAGGAAGAGCCAGAACCACCATGCGGGGTGGCCGGCGACGTGTAGCCCGTGACCGAAGTCGGCGATCGCCTTGTACCGACCGATCGTCGCCAGTTCGCCTTTGTTATGATAGCGAAATGGCTTGGGCGTTTCGCCGTGAATGACGCGCAGGATGTTGCGCGCCGACGCGCGTCCGCTCTGAATCGCACCCTGCGCGACACCCGGAACCACTTTGCCATCGGTCGTCATCACGGCCAGATCGCCGACGACGAAGATCTCCGGATGGGCCGGGACACTGAGGTCGGGCTGTACGACGACGCGCCCCGCGCGGTCGAGCGGAACGGTGGGACCGAGCAGCCGCCCGAGCGGCGATGCCGCATTGCCGGCGGCCCACAACACGGTGCGCGCAACGATGCGCTCGTCGCCAATGCATACGGCGTTCGGCTCGACCGAGGTCACCATCGTGCGCGTGCGAACGTCGACACCTAGCTCGCGCAGATCGCGCTCGGCGTGCGCGGCGAGGTCTTCGGCAAACGTCGGGAGAATGCGCGGACCCCCCTCGAGCAAAATGACGCGAGCTGTCGCCGTATCGATATTGCGAAATTCACCACGCAGTGTATGGCGCGCGATCGTCGGTAGCATGCCCGCCAGCTCGACGCCGGTAGCTCCGCCGCCAATGATGACGAACGTTAGGTACGCGTTGCGCTCTGACTCGTCGGTCGACTTCTCGGCTTCCTCGAACGCGGAGAGGAATCTCCGGCGAATCTCGAGCGCATCCTCGATGCTCTTGAGACCAGGAGCAATCGCTTCCCACTCGGCGTGACCGAAGTACGAGTGCCGCGCGCCCGCGGCGAGGATCAGATAGTCGTAAGGCAGCTCGCGTCCGCTGTCGAGTACGGCGACGCGCCGCTCCGGATCGATTCGCTCGACCTCTGCCATCAGGACCTCGGTGTTTTTCTGCTTACGAAGCAGCCACCGAAGCGGCGCGGCGATGTCCGAAGGAGCGAGCGTGGCCGTCGCGACCTGATAGAGCAGCGGCTGAAACGTGTGATGATTGGAGCGATCGACGAGCGTGACTTCGGTGAGCGTGTCACGAAACTGCCGCGCGGCGTAGAGGCCGCCGAAGCCACCACCGATGATGAGTACCCGCGGGAATTTCATGGCGAGCTTCCGATCAAATGCGCTCCACGCGTCCTTCGGCGAGCCGCGCGCCTAACGTGATCGCGAGGACAAGAGCAATGAGGAGCACCGAGTAGGCAGCGGCGGTCCCGAAGGACAGCGATCGAAGTTGCGCGAGAATCTCGATCGAGATCGGGCGATTGGCATGGGTGTAGAGCACGACACTGGCGACGAACTCGCCAACGGCCGCGATCGCGGCGAGCATCGTACCAGCGACCAGTCCTGGCCGCGCCGCCGGCAATACGACGCGCCGCAACGCGAGTAGCCAGCTCGCGCCGAGCCCGCGCGCGGCAGTCGCCGGAATCGCCCAAGGCAGCACGACGAGCAGCTGAAGCAAACGCCTTCCCGGTGCTCGTGTCAGAACGATGAGATAGGCGGCAATGAAGCATACGAGTACGTTCGCCGCGGTCGCCAGCACCGACATGCCAACGCTATTGGTGATCGGACGCCAGAGCTCGGGGTCGCTGACGAGTCTCCGGAAGTTGTC
Organism: Gemmatimonadota bacterium; assembly: GCA_003222065.1. Lineage (GTDB taxonomy): Bacteria > Gemmatimonadota > Gemmatimonadetes > Gemmatimonadales > Gemmatimonadaceae > AG2. The sequence goes on from QHUV01000462.1 coordinate 3,611, forward strand.
CAGCGTGTACTCCGGCGGAACGATCTGGGTCGTCCACGCGCCGTCACGTGCAAACGAAACGAGGACCACCATCGCATGCGGTAGAACGAGGAACGTCACGACCACGAGCGCGGCGATGGGCGCGATCGCACGCGCCGCTGGTGAACGAACGGCGACGCGCGTCGCTTTGCCCTTTCCCGCGAGTGCATATCGGCGCCGGCGCTCAAGCCCTCTGAGCGCGATGAGCGCCCCGACCGCCGCGAGCGCGAGCACCGTGGTCTCGACATAAGCGAGGCCCATCGAGCCATTGAGCTTCGAGACGAGAATCTGCGTCGCGAGCACACGTTGTCCGCCGCCGAATATGTAGGGTGCGCTGAACGAGCCGAGGGAGCTCATGAAGACGAGCAGCATCGCACCGGCAATGGAAGGCATGAGGAGCGGGAGAGTGATGCGCGCGAGCGTGCGCGCGCGCGTCGCGCCCAAACCTGCCGCGGCTTCATCGAGAGTGCCGTCGTAGCGCTCGAGTCCAGCGGCGACAAATAGGAATACGTACACGTACATCGTATATGCATGTACGAAGATGATCGCCGAAAGTCCGGTGAGCGACCAGGGTGCGTGCTCGAGACCGAGTGCGCGTTGAACGGTTCGGGTGACGACGCCGCTCTCCCCATAGAGAAAGAGAAAGGCAATCACGCCGACGAGCGGCGGCAGGGCTGCAGGTAGTGTCGCGACCGCGCTCAACGCCCGTCGGCCGCGAAAGTCGAAGCGGCCGAGGAGAAACGCGAGCGGCAACCCGATAATGAGGGCGGCGATGACGGATCCGATCGAGATGACGAGCGTGCTCCAGAGCGCTTCACGATCCGCTGGACTCGCGGCGAAGGAACGCCAGTCGTCGAGGCCGTGGGCAAAGCTTCCCGCGATCACCGAAACGTTAGGCAAAACGACGCTCCAGATGAGGAGCGCGAGTATGATCGCCGTGGCGAGGACGAACCGGCGCCTCATCGAAAGAGCAGCGCGACCGGCTTGGGCAGGAGCTTCACGCCGACCTCACCGCGCTCGGCAAAGCTTCCATCCTCGCTCATGATCTCGAATGTGTAGAAGCGATCGACGCCGGGCGCAAACTCCACCGCCACGCGGTACACGCAGTGCGACCCTGCATAACGACGAGCGTCGACCTGGCCACGCCAGGTGTCGGGCGCGCCGGCGGGACACAGCGCCAGCATCTCGGGCCGGATGACGGCCATGAGCGGTGCATCGGGCGCGGGATTCTCCGGCGCCGACGCGATCGGCGCCTCCTGACTCACGCCGGCGAGGGTAATGCGCGCGCGGCTTCCATCCCGTCGCGCACCGACGAGCGTCGCCCGGCCGATGAATTCGGCGACGCGAAAGTTGTTCGGCGTTCGATACAGCTCGCCAGGCGTGCCGATCTGTAGGAGCTTTCCTTCGTGCATCACCGCCATACGATCGGCGATCGCAAACGCGTCTTCCTGATCGTGCGTGACGAAGATCGCGATCGAGTTGAGCTCGTGCAGCTTGAGCCGTAGCCACTCTCGCGTCTCCTGACGGCGTGCGGGGTCGAGGTTCGATAACGGCTCATCGAGCAGCAGCACCGGTGGATCAATGATGATGGCGCGCGCCAGTGCGACGCGCTGCTGCTCGCCGCCGGAGAGTGATTGCACTGCCCGTGCGCCGACGTCGGCAAGGCCGACTCGCCGGAGTGCCTGAGCGGCGCGGTCCAACCGATCGCGCTTGGCGACGCCGCGGGCCTCGAGGCCGAATGCAACATTTTCCGCGACGCTCATGTGCGGGAAGAGCGCGTAGTGCTGAAACACCATACCGAAGCCGCGACCTTGCGGGGGCTCGGCGGTGATGTCGCGGGATGTGCCCGGGTCACTCTTGAGCACGATCCGACCACGGTCGGGACGCTCGTACCCAGCGATCATGCGCAAGGTTGTCGTCTTACCCGACCCAGACGCGCCCACGAGCGCGAGCACCTCGCCCGCGCCGACCGTGAAGGAGACGTCGTCGACCGCCGGCCGCTCGGCGTCGGCGAAG